>JABHNK010000009.1 GCA_018694295.1 Waddliaceae bacterium | reverse complement strand
CTCATATTTCTTCGCCGTACATGGCATTATCGATACCATAAAGATCTTGGAGGGGTCGATGCCCATCTTCTTGGCGTAATACGTTTTGGCCATGACGCCAAGCATCTCGTGGGGAGACTTCGCCGTAGAGAAATTGTCGATGAAGTCCGGGGCGAACTTCTCCATATAGTCTGTCCACGAAGGACAGCAGCTAGTGATGAGAGGAAGGGCGCCTTTGCCGTTGACGAAGCGTTCGAAGAACTCATAAGCCTCTTCGTTGATGGTAAGGTCTGCACCGAAGTTCGTATCGAAGATGCCTTTGAATCCGAGCTCACGGACGGCAGTATACACCTTGCCAGTAAGGAGAGTGCCGGGCTCATAGCCGAACTCTTCGCCGATGGCGACGCGCACGGCAGGGGCTATCTGTACGACGGTATGGAGGGTCTCGTCGGCGAGGGCATCCCAGACTTTCTTCGTGTCGTCGTGCTCGTATATCGCTCCTACAGGGCAGTGTGCTGCGCATTGACCGCATTTTATGCAAGGGCTCTCCTGGAGGTTAGCATCGGCAGCAGGAGCCATGCGGACGTCTTCGCCGCGACCGAGAAATTCTAGAGCATAAACATTCTGCATATCCTGACATACCGTTACACAACGACCACAGTTGATACATTTCTCGGGGTTTAAGACGATAGAGCCTGTTGAGTCGTCACAGGGGAGGTCACGAAGGCGGCGCTCGTAGGGGACTTCCCTGATGCCGAACTCCTCGGCGAGGGTCTGCAGCTCGCAAGAGCCATTGCGGGGACATTGTAGGCAGTCGTTAGGATGTGTTGAGAGGATGAGCTCCAAAACGTTTCTACGGACGTTGACGATCTCGGGATCGTGTGTGATGACTTTCATGCCTTCTTCGACGGTAGTAGCACATGCTCGGATCATCTTGTTAGAACCAGAAACCTTTACGACACATATCCCACAAGCCCCAGAAGCTGGAAGGTCAGGACAATAGCATAGCGTTGGTATCTTAATATATGCCTCGCGGGCAGCGTCGAGGATAGTAGTCCCTTCGGGGACTTCTACTTTTTTGTCGTTTATCTCTAAAGAAATCATATCGTTTTCTCTCTTATTCATACTTTACAGCGCCGAACTTACAAGCCTTAAGGCATTCGCCGCATTTTATACATTTTTCTTGGTCGATCACATGTTTTTCCCGTGGTTTTCCGGCGATAGCATCGACGGGGCATTTCTGGGCACATAGCGTACATCCTATGCATTTCTCTGGGATTATCCTGTAGCTGACAAGACCTTTACATTTCTTCGCTGGGCAGTGTTTATCGACGACGTGTGCCATAAACTCTTCTTCGAAGTGTCGTAATGCCGAGAGTACGGGGTTTGGCGTCGTCTGTCCTAGCCCACAAAGCGATGCTTTCTGCATGGTATGTGACAGTTCTTTCATCTTGGGGATGTCTTCGAGTTTCCCTGCGCCCTGTGATATCCTTCTGAGCATATTGTATAGCGTCCTGCCTCCTATTCGGCATGGCGAGCACTTCCCACAAGACTCATCGACGCTGAATTCTAGGTAGAACTTTATGACATCGACGACACAGTCGTCTTCGTCTAGGACGATCATCCCTCCGGAGCCTACTATAGACCCTAAAGCCTGAAGATTTTCGTAGTCGATAGGGGTGTCGAGCTGGTCGGCGGGGATAAGCCCTCCAGAAGGACCTCCTGTCTGTATCGCCTTGAATTCTTTGCCTCCTAGTATTCCACCGCATATCGTGTATATGACATCGCGGAACGTCGTACCCATAGGAACTTCGATAAGGCCAGAATGAGCGATCTTTCCGGTGACGGCGAAGACTTTTGTCCCTTTGGAGGTCTCGGTACCGATGCTTCCAAACCATTCGCCACCATTACGTAGTATCGTAGCGATGCTTGCAAGGGTTTCGACGTTGTTGATGACGGTAGGCTTGCCCCACAGACCTTTTACAGCAGGGAACGGCGGCCTTGGGACAGGCATCCCACGCTCGCCTTCGGCGGAGGCCAGCAGTGCTGTCTCTTCGCCACAGACGAAGGCTCCAGCGCCAAATCTTATCTCTATGTCGAAGTCAAACCCGCTGCCTAGGATGTCTTTTCCGAGGAGACCATATTCTTTCGCCTGTTCTATGGCGATCTCTAGGCGTTTTATCGCTAGAGGGTATTCTATCCTGATATATATCACGCCAGTGCTGGCGCCGACGGTATATCCCGCTATTGCCATAGCTTCGAGGATAGCATGGGGGTCGCCCTCAAGGGTGCTTCTATCCATATACGCGCCGGGGTCGCCCTCGTCGGCGTTGCATACTATATATTTCTCGTCGCTAGAGGCTTCTTTGGTGAAAGACCACTTGAGCCACGTAGGGAAACCAGCGCCGCCACGGCCGCGGAGGCCCGAAGTTTTAAGCTCTCCCAGGACGTCGTCTGCCGACATCTCAAAGAGCGCCTTCTCAATGGCGCAGTAGCCCTCTCTTCTGATATAGTCGTCGATGTTTTCGGGGTCGATGACACCACAGTTTCTCAAGACGATACGCTGCTGCTTCTCGTCGATTTCGATGTTTTCGCCGCTACGGAGGGCATTAGGGCCTTCTAATGGTGTCTTGCCGATAATATGTTTCTTGACGATATCACGCGCTACAGCACAATCGACATTGCCGTACAACACCCTTGGCATCCCAGGGACGGCGACTTCGGCGTTAGGTTCCGAGTAGCACAGTCCTATACATCCTGTCTTTTTGATGACGACGTCATCTAGGCCTGCCTTGGCGAGCTCTTCGACGAAAGCATCGTAGGCATCTTTTGCGCCGGCGGCGATACCACAAGACCCCATCCCTACCATTATGGTGATGGCTTCTTCGTGGACATTTTCTTTCCTAAGATTTTCAAGCGCTTCGCGCGTTAACTTTGCCATAGCATCAATTCTCCTGGTATTCGGCAAGGATCGCCGGAAGCTTTTCTTTGGTGACATTGCCGTAGACCTTATCGCCGATCATCATAACAGGCGCCAAACCGCAACACCCAAGACACCGTACTGTATGTATCGAGAAAACACCGTCGGGGGTTATCTCTCCGACATCGACGCCGAGCATACTCTTAAGCTCTTCGAGGAGGTTTTCACCGCCTTTGAGGTAACACGCCGTACCCATACATACCGAGATGGTATGCTGTCCGGGGGCTTCTAGCTTGAAGGCATGGTAGAAGGTGATGACACCATATACCTTGGCGACAGGGATCTCCATGATGTCAGCGACTTCGAACGCCGCAGAACGAGGGATATAACTGAAATGTTCCTGTACCTTATGAAGTACCTTGATAAGACTGCCAGGGATGGCTTTCTGCTTCTCGATATATTTCTTCACCGCAGGAGGCAAAGATACCGTTTTTTCTTCTGCTTCAACGTCCACAATATAACCTTCTAATAATTATAATATTCTAAACATTACGATAAAAGATGACCGCTAAAGAAACAAGGTAAATGTTTTTTTTAAACCCGAGTTGAGTCATAAACCTCTCTCAGAGCGTACTGTAATGAGTAGGATTTTTCAAAATGCTTCGCAGCTAAACTTGTTAGTTTAGCAAGGAGGATTTTGGGAAATAGTGCTCGTTACATCACGCTATGTGAGAGTAGGGCGACTTTTAAACAGCATTTTTAATGCAAAGGCTATTATAAAACTGAATATTTTTGTTTCGAATCCGGCTGCTGTCACAGCATGGATCGCTCTTGGAAATAAGGATGTTATTTGACTAAACGCGGTTTCTATTTTTTCTCCTAACACTCTGAAGATGCCTAATTACTCCCCTTAGTATGACCTTCTAGAATATTCTTTTTCATTCTTACTATGATGGGCATCTTTCCCACTTTTTTCTTAGGTAAACTCAAAAGAGTTTACCTAAGAAAAAAAATGAAAAATATGCCTCATCCGAATAAGCTGAAGAAAAAGTTTAGGACGCAAACCGGGTTTTAAAAAGGAATTGTTTGATAAATAATCTTCGAAGTTGTTAGAACGATATTTTTGTTATTTATATTTGAGGATAACTGAATATGTCTCTTATTTCTCCTACTCTTAAATTGAGCGTTGACCTCAGAGGCGCTAATATAAATTTCTGTACAGACTGTTTTTGGGGATGTTGTCGGCAAGCTGGTGATGAAGGGTCCGAGAGAGGAAGTATTGCTTCTGAGGCGCAGACAGTCGATGAGACAGCCTTAGAAGTCCTTAAAATTTATTATGACAATGCTGAAGTAGAACATTCTTTTGTCGAAGTGGCACGCATGTTTGCTCCGCAGATATTAGGTAGAGATGATATTGATCCCCAAAACATATCTCTCGATGATCTGGAAGAAAGCATTGAGGCTTTGGCGCCATATTTCGAAGAGCTGTCGAGAGTGTCTGACGACATAGACTGTGCACAAGAAGAATATGACATAATGCAGCATAGTACAGAGACAACCACCGATGCTTCGCAGGAGGGCCACGAAGCGCTTTCTGGCGAGGAAGGAAAAAAAGAAAGTTTTTTAAATAGGGCGCTGGCAGAACGCTGTAATCCTGAAACAATAAGGGATCTTCACGAAAAACTCCAGAGCAGTGGTGTTAAGGAACTTGTAACAGCAGGAGTGAAGAGCTTGACAGCTCTTCTTCCTGAAGAATTCAGCGCCCTGAAATTTGTGGCTAGCAAAGCTGTCGGTGCAGCCTCTGGTGTTATGGCAAGGACGGCAGCGTCGCCGATGACAAAAGTTCACGATCTTATCCGTCTTGCTAAGGAAAAGAAGTTTGTGAGACTTAACGTCACTAGAGATGAAGAGGGTAACGCTAAGAATGCCGGTTTCGTTGCAGTACGAATGGGTGGCGATAGCAAATATCGTCGTCTTAGTGAGACACGGAGGAGGACGCAAAATGCCGACATCTCCACAGCCTATACTTTTAACAAGATACGTGTCTCTGAGAATGATGATGAGCAACGCCTCTTCAATTGGGCTGCTGATATCTATAGCGGTAACAGAGAATTATCGGTGCGTGAAGCAGAAAAAAAACGTTGGCGTGGCGAAGATATTGTCACAAGACTAACAGCACAGAGACGTTTGTTTCCTTATTGGAGGGCGTTTTACGAGTTCTATAATAAATATCTTCAAGAGAGCAGCGAGACTTTAGATTTTCACAAAGATCCTAGTATAGCAATGTCGCACCATCGTAGCCTCGAAAGAATACGAGGGAAAAGCATACCAGAATTGTCAGACACTGAAATAGAGCTCGTATTACAAGTGCTAGAAGAACGAAGGGTGCTGTTTGAAGAGCGATTGTTTTTGGCTGCTGGAAAGACAGGAGATGCTATTAGCATGCCACAAAAAAGGGACGTCATCGACCTTGCATGCTCATATCAGAAAAAACGTTATAGGATATCACAGCGAGGTTTTAAGGTCTTGACAGAGCAGGATCTTAATGATGTCGAAAAATGTATAGAGACGACGATACTCCCCGTATATAAAGAAATATCTCGACTTTATGGACGTATTGTCTTCTCGGAGAAGTTGTGCTCTCATAGTCAAATCATCCCAGGAAAGAAGACGATATTCGACATATTAGGCCATGACCGTATTGATATGACAGCATTGCGGAAGGACACTCCAGAATTCGACGATGAAGAAATAGAGCGTTTCAGAGAGGCCTTTGAAGATGTAGCGAAACTATCTGACATACGAAGCTCTAGGTCGTTGGTATCTTTGGAGCATGATGACCTTGTCAAACTTATAGAATATATAGCAAAGACCTCACAAGCATATGACGAGGAATTTCGCGCTTTGACGAAACCTTATGGCGAAGACCTTATACGTTTAGCATGCCTATATCAAGATGTTGATGAGCAACGATTGAAAAAACATACTATCGTTATTGAGAGTGGTAAAGGTGGACATGTAGAGTTCTCTTTTATTTCTGAAGAAATATATCGACGAATAAAGATGGGAATAGAAGAGCTTAAAGGCTATTACCAGGGTATCGTATGGGAATATTTCGAAGGTAAAGGTGAAAGCAACGATGCTATTAAAAGAAGAATAGAGAGCGATGATATTGCCCTTCCTATTACAACGCTAACAAAAGATACCGTTATCGCGTGGCTGAACAGCGTTATGGAGGAAACAGAGCGATATGAAGATGATATAAAGCATGAATGCAAGCAAGAAAGAATAATAGAAAGGTTGGCTTTTATATCGGCAGGATACGCTAGCGACGAAATGGTATCGTCGTTGTATATAAGAGATAAGATATTGGGTAAGGTTTCAGAGGCGCAGATGGTATATAGCGCCATGCAGTCCTTACATGAGATATTACATAATAAATATTCTCAGCATCCAGCGCACTCGTTATCTACTGCTGCTGATCAAGATGCCGCTGATGTCGATGAAGATATTTCATTAGAAGAAAGGAGATACAAAGATGAATTCACAGGTGTAGAGGCCAGGAAGTTTCAGAGAAGCGCAACTCTTGATGCATACCTTAATCAAGCTAATGATGAGACGATGTTTGCGTTAAAAGAGGTCGTAGAAGATATCTCAAGGGAATATATAACACACCTTAAGGGGTCTTATAGTGGCGATCTTCTCGATGTGACATGTGCATATTGTAATATAGGATATAGGACTTCGCAAAGAGACTATGTCCTTACAAAACAAGATTTTGAAGAGATAGAAAAATGCCAGAAGCGTATTGAAATGCGTCTTCCACAGATGACAGAGATATATGGTTTTTTGAAACATAGGCTCGAAGAAGAAGTTCTTTTGCATCTGCAGACAATGCGAAAAATTGACGATGTCTATGAGAAAATTAAAAAAGAATTTAGACGCAAAGATTTGCAAAGAGAGGGGGATGTTCACGAATATAATGAGGGACGCCGTGCAGCAACGTCGCTGACAGATGTTTATAAGCAATTTCTTTTTAATGATGATCCTGAAGATTTAGAAATGATAAGGGAATCGAGAGAAATGTCGGATTTGACGCCAGAGCTTGTGGATCTTATATGGAAACGCTCTACGCTGCTAGGGAAAAGAAAAACTGATAGAGGGTCATTGGGAACACGTAGTAGTGTAGCGTCGATGACGTTACAGCCACGGCATGATTCCCCAGGCTCGCCAATGATGCCTCGTAGAGGAAAATAAATTCTGCAACAATAAAGTAAATAAATAAGATTTGGTTTGTTATGGATCCACTTAATACAGCATCTAGCGTTCGCAAAGGACAAGAAGACAGGCGTGATGCGCTGTCGAGAAGAGAAGAAGGAAGTATTGTAAGAAACCGTGGGCTGGAATTGGCGACCTTTTTTGCTGATGGTGGCGTCAGAGAAAAAGTCAATAGAGTCTCACAGATATGTTTTTGGTTTGCATCTTTTTGTTTCGGAGCTTCTTCACGGTATACTATTTTCCCTGAGAGTGAAGGAACAGGAACGCTGTTGGCACTAGGTGGGGCGACACTGATACCAGGAGCTATATTGGCGGGAAGGGCAAGACGTATAGATAGTTTGGCTTTGTGTGCCTTGGCTCTGTCGACGTATTTTTTAGGAGGTGCTGCGAGAACCATATTGCCTCGCGAAGAAAATGTTGCCAACACGGCGTTGCCGTTAGGGATGGGGTTGTTAGCGCTAGCATATCTTATGTATACCCCACAACGACGTAGCATCGAGGTGCAAACGCGCGCGATACAATGTGGTAGTGAAGAAAAAGAAACCCAACAATCGCCAGCTATAAAAGACCAAGCCATACAAAAAGGTCTTGAAGATGGGGCATTATGCTATGAATATTCGGGTGAGAGGCTTGGCGTCGTCCTCGTATATCTCGGGAGTATGCTTAAAGAAGTCCCTGAAGTTCAAGATATAATAAATAAGGCCTTCGTAGAATGGACCAAGCAATTCGAAGATACTTTAGAAGGCAAAGTGACGTTGACACTCGTCATGTCTGATGGAATAAGAACCCTCACCATAAAAACGTTGCTCGATGACGAGCATTTCGAGCCTATAATTAGAGCTATGAAGTTTCTCCCTTGGAGTGTTGAAGAGCTGGTTTTTTCTGAATGCCCGAACCTGACAGGACGGTGTTTATGTGCTATAGAACGTGACAACACAGAAAAAGGAGTGTGTGTATCGGAAGACGGTGAAGAGGCTCGATATGTTGGCGTCGTAACATGTGACGATGAAGGTAATACTATCAGAGAACAAAGAGGAGACATCGTTGCTATACACCCTAAAAGATTTGCCCCCAATCATAATCTTGAGAAATGCGTCTTCATAGGATGCCCCAATCTTGAAGAGAGATACATAGCGCCTCTTCATGAGATTCCTACCCTTGTAGCTCTTGAAGTCGACGAAGCTACTGTGTCGATATCATTGGAAGATGCGATGTGGGAGCCTTTTAGCCGATCGTGTCTGCTAAGAAAACCCGACGGTAGTGATAATAGTGAAGAACATAAGAATGCTTTTATACAAGAACTCAACGCTTTTAATAAGACGGCGTCTTGTAGCAGAGATAGCGTTGCAAGTGCCACTAGAATATTTGAAGATCTGCTTGATGCGATATCAGAACATCATAGGCCTGGGTTGTATATTCTCGAGACCATCGACTTCTCAGGGATGGCGACGTTGACAAGTGAAGAGCTTATCGCTTTAGCACGATGCGTCAATAAATATTGTGGGCATCTGAGAACACTGGTCCTCGGTCATTGTAGCAGCGCCGTCACTGATGAGGTTCTGGAAGCGTTCTTTTGTGAAGGAGCGCGGATAAATGCGACCCTACAAGAATGTGATATTCAAAGATGCGATGATGTCACGGACAAGGGGATACAAGCTATAACACGAGCAAGGGGACTGAAAACGTTAAGAATAGGATATTCGCAGGTTACAGATCTTGGAATAAAGGCTATTGGACAACACTTACACGAACTTCTGGAGCTCAATGCCAATAAATGCATAGGGCCAACACAAAGAATTATCAGGCTTTTGAAAGAATGTAGCGAATTACGAATCCTTGGTATTAATGGATGTCGCGATCTTGGTGATAGTGATATGGAATTATTGGCGGCGTCATTTCCCAAACTTGAAGCTCTCGATGTACAAAACTGTAATATTACAAATAAAAGTATCATTGCCATTGCTGCGCTGTCAATACAGCGCTTGAAGGTTGTAGATTGCATGGGGATCGAAGATATAACACCCCTTGGGACGATGCCCTTGGAGATTTTAGATCTCAGCGGATGTGGGAAAATGACTGGCGCAGCAGAACTTTTTAAGATTGGAATGTTACGGGCGATACATATGTATGAATGTGACCTCACCATCACAGATGAGGATTTGAAGGATGGTATAGCTTATGAATTACGTTCTATAGATTTTAGTGGAGCGCTGAATATTACAGATGACGGTGTAGGAAATTTGCTGGAGTGGGCGAAAAATATCGTCACGATGCGTCTCATGGGACCAAATATCACAGACGATACTCTTATTACTTTGGCGGCCAATGCAAAAAAACTTGAAACTCTAGACCTCGGAGGATGCGACCTCATAACAGCACCAGCCCTTATTGGCCTTATCGATAAATTGACAAAGTTGAAAACATTATTGTTGCAAAGACTGACGTTTGATAACGAAGAAATTACAGAATGCTTCCAAGATATGACGATGTACGAAACCTTAGAATATCTCAATATGAGTTATTGTAGCGGAGAATATTTTGTCGAAGTGTTGAAGTTCTTTTTCTCTAGGATGCCGAATCTGCTAGCACTATCAATAAAAGGGTGTGATGATATTAACGATAATTTTCTAAACACTATGATGATGATATCACATGTAAAAGACAAACTTGGAACATTGAATATTAGTAGATGCGATTTTGTCACAGAAAAAGGCGTGGAGCGGCTTAAAGAGATGAAAGCACTACAATTCCTTACTATGCGAGACGTCCCAGAACTTACAAAAAACGTTTTGATGATATTGCTGGATTTTAAGACTTTGAAGAGTGTCGACATAAGAAATAACATGCAGATCTCTCCTGAAGATGTCGAAGATTTTATCGCAGAGTATAGCCCAAAGTTTAAGATATTATACGGAGCATATATAGGGAGTTAGTCTTCACGTTGTGGGGGTCTGCGCATAGTTTTTTTCTGCGAATGACGATGTTTGTCTTCGAGCATGCGGTTTTTGGAATTTCTTGACCTTCCGCGTTTTTGTCGGCGCACTTTCTCGGCCGCCATGCGCCTGTCGCGGCATCGTTTCTTTATACGCTCTTCGATCTTGGTACATAGCGTCACCCTCGCCATATATCTGTTGATCTCCCGAGACCTTTCACGGTGATATTTCACGTGTATCCCTGTAGGGACGTGCTGTAGGTATACACAAGACGACGTCTTGTTGACCTTCTGCCCGCCAGCGCCAGAACCCATAACGAATTTCTCGATAAGGTCACCATCGCTGATGCCAAGGGCTTCCATGCGCTTCTTCAGCGCTTCATCTTTTTTGTTTCCTATCGTCATCTGCCATTTATCATTTATTTCTCATTACTCAATGTTAACCATTCAATGATAAATGTTCAATGATCAATGACCAATGACCAATGACCAATGACCAATGACCAGTTACCAGTGACCAATGTTTTTCCTATCCGCTCTACGCTATAACTATCCGCTATATAAGTCTCCGTGGTAGGAAAATCCTATTCCTAGCTTATTATCCTTTTTCAAACCTTGGATTCGACTTAGCACGCCATACTGGCAGCTGGAACATCATACATATCACGCCGGCGATGGCGAGGGTGATGAAGAACCCCTTCCATCCGTATTTGTCGGCGATAAGCATCATGGGGTACCCAGCTACAGCGCTTCCTGCATAGGCGAAGAGGCTTGCGAAGCCCATCGCTGACCCTGCGGCTTTCTTGTGCGATACTTCTACCGTCGCCATGCTTGTAAGCATCTGCGGGCCGAAGATGAAGAATCCTACGAAGAAAAATGCTAGGGCATTGAGGAAGACGCTGTTAGCAGGAGCCATCCATAGTCCCCACAGTGATACGACACACATTATCACGAAGAAGAATGCCGTAGGAACACGACGCCCTTTGAAGAAGTAGTCCGAAGACCATCCGGCGACGAGGCTGCCGACAAAGCCGCCGACTTCGAAGAAGCTTACGATGGCGTTGGCTTTGAACTTTGCATTAGAGCCGTTTAGGATAGTGGAAAGTTTATATTCATAAAGGAACACGTTGCCCCAGTCGTTGATGGCGATCCTTATGACGTATACGAAGAAATATGAAAGAGCAAGAAGCCAGATGTAACGGTTCGGAAGGATATATTCGCGGAAGATCTCTTTAGCAGAAAGATGCTCACGCTGTCCCTTATTATGGTCTTCGGAAGGGTAGTCGTCACGGTGTTTCTCTATAGAAGGAAGACCCAAAGAATGTGGCGTGTCACGAAGACGCTCTAGAAGGAAAAGCCCCGTAATAATACATAACACTCCAGGGACATACATAGCATATCGCCAGCCGAAATACTGAGCAGCGAAACCCACAACATAAGGTATCAAAAAACCGCCGAGGTTGTGGGACGTGTTCCATATCGCCCACCAGCGTCCGCGTTCGTTCTGAGAATACCAGTGAGACAGCCACCGCGCACAAGGTGGAGCACCACACCCCTGAAAGACGGCATTGAGTCCCCAGAAGACAACGAAGAACATCAGCGACGATGACATCCCAAAGCATATATTCCAGACGCCAGTGAGAAGGAGGCCTATACTCATAACAAAGCGGGGGTTCGTCTGGTCGACGATGACGCCACTGAAAAACTTACTCAAAGCATACGTCAAAGAGAACACCGTCGCGACGATGCCCATATCTGTCTTGGTATACCCAAGCTCTTCGATGATGGTAGGGACTGCGAAGGTGAAACTCTTGCGCGTGAAATAATAGAAGGCATACCCCATATACATGGAATACATTATTCGCATCCGCCAATGGCGGTACATCGTAGAAACCTTTTTGCCGTCCTGGATTTCCGGGGCAGGCTCAGGTTGCTTTAAAAAAGAAAAAAATGATGCCATGACGATCTTCCTTGCTATAGTGAACTGACGTTACGCGCTACTCTCACTTTATTGGTGTGCTGCAAGGAACAATCTGCTGCGTATTCCTCCTCACCCAGCTCTTCAGAGCTTGGCTTGTCGGAAGTACTTGCATCTTGCTCCTTTCGCTACACCACTAAAGCAAGATTAGCGAGTAACGTCAGTAGTGAAATATTTAGCGATGTTATATCATAAGACAAAAAAATAACGAAGAGAAATTATTGCTTATTAGATTTGATGGCTGTAAGGACATTTCGGCTGTCTTTTACAAAAATCCTCATGGATAAGCCTTAAGCATAATTCTTCTTTTTTTTCCCCATCATATACGTCTTGTTCTGTAATCTCTTGGGCTCTTTCTTTGCTGACGTTAAGCTCTTTCATTGTCTCTTCCGCCAATGCGGCTTTTATTTTGTCTAGCGCGATAGTCTTGCTGCATGTTTCTTCGGCAGCTCTGTCTAGCATCTTTATGGCGGTTTCTTCGGTAATGTTGTGTTTTTTTGTCTCTATCAATATGTCTTTTGCTCTGGCGTATGAGGTGTTATATTTCTTTACCATAGCGTTTAACATTTCTCTGGCTTTTCTATTGCCTATATCATATGTTCTTGATATCTTGATTATATGTTGACGTGTCTGTCTGTCTCGTTCTGTTGGGGTTATTCCTAGGCCCTTTAACACCTCTTTTACATCATCAAGTTTTCTTTTTGTGGGGCTTTTGGGAAAGTCTCCAGAAGGAGATCTGCCAACACTAGGTAAAAAAGTAACTGTTGAATTAGGGAATTCTTCAGTGCGAGTTTCATCGCCCTGTGGGGTTTTGGCAGAAGGCAAGTCAGGGCTTTTGATGACTTCAGCCTTCAGAGGAGACCGACGGACAGGCGTGGGAATAACAAGTTTTGGTGGCGCCACTTTCCGTGTTTTCTTGTCGGTCTCTACGATAGGTCTAAAAGGAGAAGTAATGCGTCGTTCTCCTTCTCTTACGACGACACCTTCAGAGCCGTTGAAAGACCATGATGCCGATAAGGGCGGTGTAGTTTTAATAATTGGGGGAGTCTCTTTTGGAATTGGACTTGACATATTTTATTTCCTTACAATGATAAAAAGTTTATCGTTTTTTCGCACCTTTTCGACGACAGGGAAGGTGACGACGTCGCCCTTGGCTGTTGTCTTTGTCTCGCTGCGCAGCGATGATACCTTCATAGATATCATCCCCGTAGTATCTCCTGTTATTATTATCTCGTCGCCATCGTTTATCGCTCCGGATTCTATCTTAAACTCTGCAACGCCGATGTTTTTGAAGTAATTCGTCACCTTGCCGATATACTCTTTCTTGGTAGTAGCTTGTGAGCCGTATGTCCCTGCCCACTCGCCAGTATCTTTTCCAAGGTAATACCCGCCATGCCAGAAACCCCTATTATATACAGTAGCAAGCTGCTCTTTCCACATAGAAACCCTCTCAGGAGAATATGTCCCTGACAACACACTATCGACGGCGTCGTGGTATGTCTTCGTGACAGTATGGACGTATTCGGGAGGCCTTCCACGGCCTTCGAGCTTTAAGATCGTTACTCCTGCAGCGAGGATCTTATCTAAAGCCCCTATAGTACAAAGGTCTTTGGGCGACATCACATATTCGTTGTCGATGATAAGCTCGTCGCCAGTATCATCATCGGTGACGCGGTACTTCCTGCGGCATGACTGTAGGCATTCCCCACGGTTCGCCGAGGCGTTGTATTGCGCTAGGCTCATATAACATTTGCCAGAAATCCCTACACATAAAGCTCCATGGACGAAAAGCTCTACCTTGATAAGCTCGCCAGAAGGGCCACGGATGTCATCATCTTTTATCGCAGAACATATCGCAGCGATTTGCTCCAAAGAAAGCTCTCGGGCCAAGACAACGACATCAGCATAACGAGAATAAAATTTCACGGCCTCAATATTACTGACGTTGGCCTGCGTGGAGATATGCACTTCTAAACCTATAGAACGCGCATGTTCCATTACAGCGATGTCGCTGGCGATGACAGCACTAACGCCACAATCCTTGGCAGCATCGCATAATGAACGCATAAGGATAAGATCTTCGTTGTAGATGACGGTGTTCAAAGTCATATACGACTTTACACCGCATTTCTCGCAAATAGCAACGATGTCAGAAAGATCGTCAACAGTGAACGTCCTAGACGACCGCGCTCGCATGTTAAGATGCTCGAGACCGAAATATACAGAACCAGCACCGGCATCTATCGCGGCATGTAGCGCAGCAAAAGACCCAGCAGGTGACATAATTTCAATGTTCTTTGACAAAATGTTGGCTTCCATGATACTCTCTATTAATCGTTTAAAAAACAAGCTATGGACAAGGAGTATACTATGAAAACAACAATATGTCAAGCCGTATGCCTGCTAGCGCTTCTTATTGCAGGACAAGGATTAGCAGAATATAATTATAATGAAGGACAAGGAGTATTTAATATGTCAGAAACACCAGTAATCGTCATGGAAACAACACAAGGTACAATAGAAATTGCACTTATGCCACACGTAGCGCCGAAGACATGCGAAAACTTCATGCGCCTAGCAGAAAAAGGGTACTACGATGGTATCGTTTTCCATCGTGTAATAAAAGATTTTATGATACAAGGCGGCGACCCCACAGGAACAGGGATGGGCGGAGCGTCAATATGGGGAAAAAACTTCGAAGATGAGTGCGATGATAGCGTCACCTTTGACACCCCAGGACTCCTCGCTATGGCTAATGCAGGACCCGGCACAAACGGTAGCCAGTTCTTCATCACAACAATACCAACACCATGGCTTAACGGAAGACATACCATCTTCGGTGAAGTAACAGCAGGATACGACTATGTAAAGAAAATCGAAAATGTTTCGGTCGATTATGCTGGCAAACCTAAACCAGGACAAGAACAGAAAATGATACGCGTATACCTAAAAGACCAAAAGAAGAACTAGGCATCGTTAGTAACATATTAAGGATCAAGCTATTATGGCTTCACCGATAGGGCCGTCACTGACAGGGTCGCAAGAAGAACAGGGCGGAAATGCTTCTGATTCTGATTCTGATTCTAATCCTGATCTAACCGAAATGATAGGAAACACGGTTTTTTTACAGCCGTCGTTATCCGATTTTGGGTGTGCGTTCGATAACCCGTGGGGATGTAGCTAAGACGACCGCCAGTCATCTGAATATTATCAGACTATAAAAGGAGCTTTCTATCTCCACGGTGAAAATTGCGGATAGCAGTTCGATTCTATACGCTAAACGCTATAACTATACGCTCATCTTTTATACCAGCGCAGCCTCTTCTTTGAATAGGCTTGTTCTTATATTATCCATAAGGGCATTGCACTTTTCTTCGTCGAAAATAGTGTTAGACTCTTCTTGTATGACATTCAAAGTCCCACCGTAGTATTTCTGTGCATCGATGACGAAGTCGCGGAACCTGTCGCGGATTTCCATCTGATACTCGACATCTGCACAGCGTACGCCGTCTGCTGTTATGGCATAACCTTCTGTAGGCTCTAAGTATACGAGTACGTCGTATTTCTTCATCCAGTGCATACAGAAATCTTCGAGGTGTTTGGTGAATTCATTGCCTCTACCTAGGAAGTTAATATAGATAAAAGCGTCGTATAGTGTCCTGTCGGAGATTGCTATCTCGAAACCTTCAGCGTCGGCTTCTAGCTCTTGGGTCAGCTGTGTAGAGATGAGGTGTAGCGTCGTCTTGTAGATGGCGCCTTGGTTGATGGGAAAAGGGCATTGTCGGGCCGTTTCGTGGATAACCTTAACATTCTTGTTCGCCATCTTAAAATGTGCCGCAAGCTTGTATACCAACGACGTCTTAGCAGCACCGTGGGTGCCAAAAACCGCTATTCTTTTCATCTCATACCCCTTGATAATGAGTTAATATTTCAGATATTGATATTACGATACCGACAATAAAAAAGGCAACACTTCTTATAGCGGATAGGAATATACTACCACGGAGCCACGGAGGTCACGGAGAACAAAAGTTTAAAAGAAAAATATTGTCTGTGGACATGCCCGAAATTTATATATCTTCGGGGTTCTAGTGGTGAAACCCCTAGCCAATACTAAATTCTCTCCGTGAAACTCCGTGGCTCTCCGCGTCTCCGTGGTAAAATCCTATTCCGAACTTCGAACTCTTATAATTGGTTGTGAAAATTTCAGGGAGTTTGGTATGCTTTTGCTTTCTCATTGGAATTATGGAAGAGTGGCAGAGTGGCCGAATGCACCGGTTTCGAAAACCGGCAAGGAGCAATCCTTCGGGGGTTCAAATCCCTCCTCTTCCGAATTATGAAAAAGCCAGTATGTCCATTTTTTTTGGACATACTGTATCTAAGAGTCTTGAGGGCATCTATATGAAAGTTGTATTTTTATTTCTGTCACTAATTTTTACCATGACGCTGTATTCCCAAGAAGATACTATGTATTTCCAAGAAAATACTATGTATCCACAAGAGGGAACAATCGACGGTAGACATTCTATCGACGAAGCCAATTTCTTTTTGTGGGACAAAGACCTTAGCATGTCTGTCGGCGCCGAAGATATCCTTACGATATTTTCTTGCTACAAGGAAATCGACGATATAATCTTAGAGCCCGTCATTACGAATATCCCAACGTTTATAGGTCGATGGGTTCGTGGTGGCAAGATGCTCTTTGTCGACTTTCCCGTGGGAGAAATCTCAATGGTAGTACAGCACGAATTCTTCGGCCACGGCTTTCGCCTCCGAGAGCATGGCATAATACCTTCGTACGAATTCTCAAAGCCTTTCCCTTATGGCGATGGAGGGGGATCTACGGGATTTTTCTGGACAGAAGACATTATAAGCCACCCTGCGAAGATGCTGGCGATATACGCCGGAGGGACAGAAGCCAATGGGCATATGGCACAGAAACTCGCAAGCAAAACCATAGCGCGCGGGATGCTCGACTACAGAGAAGGGCTCTTATACCTTATGACGATGCACGACCAGACGATGTACATAAGAGGTATTGACGAGATAGAAGAAGGGTCCTTCGGCCATGACATCGTTAAATATAACTTATGGCTTAACGCATACCACGGCAAAGAGGTCAAAACTTACGAAGATCTCCGCAAAGATTCCCTGATAAATTTCATAGACCCCATGATGTTCTTTTCTTTCTATAGCATAAATAAATATATCGCTACAGGAGAAAGAGATATGATAATACCGATGATACCAATATGGAAAGGGTATAGCTTCCTTCCTGGAGGACGCCTCACCCTCGCCCCATACGGCACAGAACAGGGGATATACGCCTATGTTAAAGCCCCAGACAGCACCATCACAAAAGGATATGTCCGCTATGGCAACACCGGAGGAAGGACGTCATACGCCGCAGGGCTAGAGAAGGCGACTGTATGGTACGACTACAGATATAATGTCGGTGCTAAGGTCGATGTATGGCGTCAGCCGAATATCGACGCTTCTACGATAGCAGACGTTTCGAACGATTACGGCATCGCAGCATCTGTGAAGCTTTCGTATAAAGGCGCCGGCAGGGCGTCTCTCTTCGGTGAGCTCGGCGCCAAAACTAAAGGCTACGTCACCGGAGAACCACTCGATGCCGCTGTTATCTTACGTTTAGGGGTTCATAACTAACTGATCTTACGCTTTACCGTATTTTTGATAAAAATGCATGTATATCGGATAATTATAACGTAAGGCGTAGAACAACAGAATTTCGGAATAGGATTTTTTTACCACAGAGCCACAGAGGGCACAGAGAAAGAAAAAAAAGAATATGGCTGGGGGATTTCCCCCAGACCCCCTTTTTCATTGAACATTGAACAATGAATAAACCCGGACACGGCAGTGCCCCCTCTCGCCGTTGTCGTAAAAGTAAGATTGTATCTTTACGTTTGTTATAGGAAAAACAAAGAAAGGAAGTACAATCAATGACAATGGCGACAGCTGTGCGTCCGCTGCGCGCGCTCTGCGCAGTGGGCGCGCTCTGTGT
>JABHNK010000008.1 GCA_018694295.1 Waddliaceae bacterium | reverse complement strand
TTTTTTTTGTTTTTCTCATCCTTTACAAAAAACGCCATACGAGATAAGATCGTTATCTTAATTTACTAATTTACTAATTTACTAATTGATCATTGATCATTGATCATTGATAACTGAAAAAGGTGCTTGACCATGGAAAAAGAAATCGTCGAAGAAAAAATAGAAACTCCAGAACTCAACAAAACTGAAACGACTGTCGCTGTCGAAGAACAACAAACGCCTGTCATTGACGATAAAGCAGCAGACATCACCGCCGAAGAGGCTATAGCCGAAGAGGTGATAGCACTTCCCGAAGACGTATCAGCAGAAAATCTTCATGCCGTAGAAGAACCACAGGCTTCCGAAGAACAACAGCCTACAGAAGAACCGAAGCCTCCCGAAGCTATCGAAAAGACCGCCGATAAAACCATTAAACTTGACATCCCTATACCAGCAATCGTTGTCATTGAAGAAAAACCTAAACGCGAGAAGAAAGAAAAGAAGAAAAAAGAAGGGCCGCTTTCTTTGACGAAACTATCCTCCACTATCGATGCTGAAAAAGACGCCTCTGGAAAGATAGAACGTATCATAGATTTTTTGAAAGAAACACTAACACACCGCGAAGGACCGTTCTTTAAAGAGTTCTGGGAAGGACGACGCATGGCGCTAGCAATCTTCGGCGAAGAGATGAAAATCGATGTGCGCACGGCTAAGTGGGAAGAACTCGATAGGCTCTCCCGTGAAGCAAGCAGCCTAAAAGATATCGAAGACGAGCAGTCTTCCTTCGCCGCCGAACAGATAGATATAGCACTATGCGCTGTAGAGAAAGGAATCAAAGATATAGATTCACAGGTCGAAAAAGCACAACGCCACGTCATTGATATCAAAGCCCCACAGCTAAAAAATAATATAGACGTCTACGAGACGATACAGGGAAAACTTACGATATACAACGCATATTCAGAACGTATCAATAGCCTAAGAAAAGAACTTATAAAAGTAGAGATAAAGATACGCGCTAAAAATAAGCTTTTCAAAAGACTCTCTGCAGCAGGGGACAACATCTTCCCTCAGAGAAAAGAACTTGTCAAGACCCTGAGCTCACAGTTTATCGCTGACGTCGATGCTTTTATCGAAAGGAACTTCTCCGAAGATGGCGTCAAAGGAAAGATATATGGGCTGCGCGACGATATCAAAGCATTACAGTCTTTGGCGAAAACCCTTACACTCAACACAAATGCTTTCACCAGCACACGAAAAAAGTTGAGTAAATGCTGGGATGCCATAAAAGATATCGATAAAGAACGCAGGAAAGAGCGTAACGATAAACGCGAAGAGTATAAAGAAAACTATAAAAGCGTCCTCGAAAAGATAACAGCCTTCGAAGAAAAATATGGCACAGGGGAAATGTCAGGACGCGACGCAATAAAAACCCTTAACGATATCACCGTCGATATGCGCGCCATAACGTTAGCATACGACCATGTTAAAAAACTCAAAGAAAAAGTTGCCAAAGCACGGAAAATTATCACCGACAAAGAAAGAGCCGAAGAAGATAAACACCGCGCTAAAGCTGAAGAAAAACGTAAAATTCAAGATGAACAAAAAGAAAAAATACGCGCCGCAGTAGAAGCTTTCGTCGACACCGCTAGAGAACATGACGTCGACACAATAATCTCCGAAAAAGAAACGCTAAGAAAGAAAGTTCAAGAATCGGTGTTGACAAAAGCAGAGAAAATCACGATGGAACGACGCCTGCGTGCCGTCGACGACGAAATAATACGAAAAAAAGATGAAGCACTGCTAGCCCTTTCCGACGACGACCGTGATGCCCTCGACACACTGACACAAGCCCTCGCAGAGAAAAAAGGAAAGCTCAGGACGATGAAAGAAAAACTCGAAGAACATTTCAAAATTAAAGCATCTTCGGGTATGGACTTCGACAAAGCACTGACATATAACGAGCTTATAAAAGAAGAAAAAGAACGTATCGACGACATCGAAAATACCATCACCAAAGTTGAGAAAAAAATCGCAGATGTGAAGAAAAAAGTAGAAAAATAGTGGCATGAAAAAACTTAGCGTCTTTGACCTAGACCATACACTTCTTTCGGTAAACGCCAGCTACCGCTTCGGCGCATACCTATACCGCAATAAAGAGATATCACTGTTTTCAATGCTATACCTCGTATGGTATTATATCAGACATAAAGCCTTTGGTATGTCGCTACGCGAACTTCATGATGCCGTCTTCAAACGGATGCTCATAGGGAAATCACTGGCGGCGATAGTAAAATATGTCGACCCATTCCTCGATAAAATTCTTCCGAAAACACTATATAAGCCCGCTGTAGATAGACTCAGAACAGCACAGAAAGAAAACCATATAGTATACCTTATCTCAAACTCTCCAGCATTCATAGTAGGAAAGATAGCAGAACGCTTGGAAATAAAACGATGGAGAGCGACAACATATGGCCTCGATCAACAAGGAAAGCTCTGCGGAGTAGAATGCATATGGGAAGGCGATGACAAAGCCGACTTCGTAAAAAAAGTTTCCCGCGAAGAAAATATAGCTAAAGAAAACATCACAGTATATACAGACAGCATAATCGATGTGCCACTACTAGAAATAGCAGGACAACCCGTTGCTGTAAACCCCGACAAGCCGTTAAAGGCATTGGCTAGCAAAAAAGGATGGGAAATATTATGAGAAATGATAAAAAACGCGTTGTCATTACAGGGATGGGAATAGTGTCGTGCTTCGGCGATGACGTCGATACATACTATAACAAACTCCTCGCCGGCGAAAGCGGTGTGACAAATATCGATAGGTTCCCATGCGAAGAATTCTCCACAAAGATCGCTGCAGAAGTGCAAAACTTCGACGCCAGCAAATATATCGATAAAAAACAACTGCGCCGCCTCGACGACTATATAATATATATCACCGCCGCCGCAAAAAATGCCTTCGACGACGGAAAATTTTCAGATGCAAACCTTGATAAAACACGATGCGGAGTAATAATAGGATCAGGAATGGGAGGGATGAAGTCGTTCGAAAAAGGCGTTGAAACCGTCGTAAATAAAGGATGCCGCCGCTTGTCGCCGTTCTTCGTGCCACATATCATCACAAATATGGGCGGAGCCTTCGTCGCTATGGAAACAGGCTTCAAAGGACCAAACTACTCAATATCGACAGCATGCGCTACAGCAAACTACTGCATAACGTCAGCAGCAAACCATATACGACACGGCGATGCAGACGTCATGCTCTGCGGTGGCGGCGAAGCAGTGATAACACCGATGGGAATAGCAGGGTTTATGGCGTGTAAGGCGCTATCACAACGTAACGACGCACCAACAAAAGCATCGCGTCCATGGGATAAAGGACGCGATGGCTTCGTCGCCGGAGAAGGCGCCGGTGTCCTCGTCCTCGAAAACCTCGAACACGCACAACAGCGAGGAGCAACAATATACGCGGAATACCTAGGAGGAAGCTTCTCGTGCGATGCATACCATATGACAAGCCCATGCCCCGACGGCTCAGGAGCAAAGCTGTGTATGAAGAAAACCCTCGAAGATGCCGGCATTGCCGCCGAAGATGTTAACTATATCAACACCCACGGTACCTCGACACAAGCAGGCGATATGGCGGAAATAAAAGCAATGCAAGACGTCTTCGGAGCACGCAAAAGCCTTACAATAAATTCCACGAAGTCGATGATAGGACATGGCCTCGCCGCAGCAGGAGGCTTCGAAGCTATAGCGACAATAAAAGCTATAACGACAGGAAATATACACCCCACGATAAATATCGAAGACCCAGAACCCGAAATCGCAGACTTCAACGCTCCACAAAAAGCAGAACAACACGACATCACCGCCGCAATGTCGAACTCCTTCGGATTCGGAGGACATAACAGCGCCATAATCTTAGCACCATATAACCCGTGAACAAGCCATGAAAAAAGTACGCTCCTACGGAATAATACCCCTTAAGAAAAAAGACGACGGATGGCACGTCCTAATAACACGTCATTACGAAGGACACTGGGGATTCCCTAAAGGAAGGCCAGAAAAAGATGAACAACCCCTTGATACCGCAAAGCGTGAGCTTCACGAAGAAACAGGACTCGATATCGTAAAACTCGTAAAACCCGAGCCCCTTGAAGAACATTATACCTTCACAAAAAATGATATAACGTTCGATAAAGCCGTCACATATTATATCGCAGAAGTAGAAGGTGTTGTAATACTGCAACACGACGAAGTCCTCGAAAGCATGTGGGTAAAAGTCGAAGAGGCTGAACAGTATGTCTCCTTCCCAGAAACAAAAAAACTTTGTGCGGCATTATCAATGTTCAATGATCAATGTTCAATGTAAATGCTGCTTCGCAGCATTTTAAAAAGATAGCTCTTGACTTTTAACACCCAATACGACGAAACTGTGTTAGTTCTTACATTTTTTGAGGAAAATTTACTAAAAGATTATGGGAAAAAAAGAAGATACCATAAAAATTCAAGGAAAAGTTACACAACTTCTTCCTAATATGACTTTTAAGGTCGTACTAGATAACAAGATGGAAGTCCATGCCCACCTGTGTGGGAAAATGCGGATGAGGAATATCCGTGTATTGGTCGGCGATACCGTTACGGTGGAATTGTCGCCATATGACCTGACAAAAGCACGTATTACATACAGAGAAAGATAAAATATACAAAAATATTGTCGTAGGTGTTGCTTTATATTAGCAGGATCTCTACAATGTATGTTTCTTCATCCCTGAGAGTGTGCTTTATAGCTGCACTTTGTGCCCAGATAGCTCAGGGGTAGAGCACTTGCATGGTAAGCAAGTGGTCGTAGGTTCAATTCCTACTCTGGGCAAGTTTGTAAGTAAGTAACAATAAAGAAATTATTATACCAGTTTTAGTTTAACAGAGGATTTTAAAAAGATGGCAAAAGAAACCTTTCAAAGGAATAAACCACACGTAAATATTGGTACCATTGGTCACGTCGACCACGGTAAAACCACGCTAACCGCTGCAATAACAAAAACACTTGCAGAAGCCGGAGGTGCTAAGTTTCGTTCTTTCGAATCTATCGATAACACCCCAGAAGAAAAAGCTCGCGGTATTACGATAAACTCGGCACACGTAGAATACGAGACCGAAAATCGTCACTACGCTCACGTCGACTGCCCAGGACACGCCGACTACGTTAAAAACATGATCACCGGTGCCGCACAGATGGATGGAGCTATCCTCGTAGTAGCAGCAACAGACGGTGCTATGCCACAGACTAAAGAACACGTCCTCCTCGCTCGCCAAGTTGGTGTGCCAGCTATCGTCGTCTTCCTTAACAAAGTCGATATGCTCGCAGAAGAAGATATGGAACTTATCGAACTCGTTGAAATGGAACTTGAAGAACTCCTCGCCGAAAAAGGATATGAGGATACTCCTATCGTAAAAGGTTCAGCACTGAAAGCTCTAGAAGGTGATGCCGAAGCTACAAAAGGTATCATGGAATTGATGAGCGTCGTCGACGAGAAAATTCCAACACCAGAACGTGAAGTCGATAAGCCTTACCTAATGCCTATCGAAGACGTCTTCTCAATATCAGGACGCGGAACAGTAGTAACAGGCCGTGTTGAGCGTGGCGTAATACGCATCAACGATAAAATTCAGATCGTCGGTATCGAAGACACTCGCGAAACTGTCGCTACTGGACTCGAGATGTTCAACAAACTACTCGATGAAGCTCGCGCTGGTGAAAATGTAGGTGTCCTCCTAAGAGGCGTCGACAAAAATGACGTGCAACGTGGTATGGTCTTGGCAGCACCAGGAACATGCACGCCACATAAGAAATTTAAAGGCACAGTATACGTCCTCAAAAAAGAAGAAGGTGGACGTCATAAGCCGTTCTTTACTGGATACCGCCCACAGTTCTTCTTCAGAACAACAGACGTTACAGGTACCGTATCACTACCAGAAGGTGTGGAAATGGTTATGCCTGGCGATAACGTCGAGCTTACCGGTGAACTCATAACACCAATAGCTATGGAAAAAGGTATGCGCTTTGCTATCCGCGAAGGTGGACATACTATCGGCGCCGGTACTGTTACCGATATTATCGAATAACAGCACAGAAAATAATAAAGAAGTAGCAAAGGAAACTTTGCTACTTCTTTCTATATCACAAAATATTGTGGTAGCGCGCGGAGAATGCGATACAATAAAAAAAATATTGAAGCGAGACCCGGGCTTATAAAAAAAAGACATTGCGAGGGTGTGTAGCTCAGCTGGTAGAGCAGCGATCTCCAAAGTCGCCGGTCGGGGGTTCGAGTCCCTCCGCACTCGATGTGAGTTCTAACCATAAAATGACGATACGGTAATAATATGGTAACGAAAAAACAGAAGATAAAAAAGACAGCAAAGACAAAGAATTTTAACTTCGTCGGAGATGTCAAAGAAGAACTCAAAAAGATTTCGTGGACAACGAAAGAAGAACTGAAAATATATACGAAGATAGTAGTAGCTTCTACGTTTGTCTTCGGCCTCGTGATATATTGTGCAGATGTAGTAATACAACAAGCACTGTCCGTCGCAGGAATAATGTTTAAGTTCTTTGTAGGATAAAAAAAACACAGAGATACGATGATGCATAAATGGTATGTTCTACAGGTGATGTCAAGCTTAGAGAAAAAGACAAAAAAGGCTCTCGAAGAGAACCGTAATGTCAAAGGTATGAACGACGATATCAGCGAAGTGTTGCTTCCTACTGAAAATGTCTCAGAAGTTAAAAATGGAAAAAGACAGGTCGTAGAGAAAAGACTGTGGCCAGGATACCTCTTAATAAAGATGGTCCTCAACGATGATTCGTGGTCGTATGTGAAAAATACAAACGGAGTTATAGGATTCCTCGGCGGAGAGAATCCACAGCCACTGACCGATAATGAGATGGTATCGATACTCGATGACCTTAAAGATAAAAAAGAAAGCATTACACAGAAATATCAGTTTGAAATTGGCAGTAAAGTTAAAATTATCGATGGCGTCTTTATAAATTTCGTTGGAGAAATAACAGAAGTCTTCCCCGAAAAAGGACGTATCAGCGTGAAAGTGTCGATATTCGGAAGAGATACACGTGTCGATGACCTCGAACTGTGGCAAGTAGAAGAAGTCACTGAAGAATAGTTGTAAAGATAACAGGATAAAGGGAAACCGATGGCTAAAAAGAAAAAAATATCGAAAGTAATAAAATTGCAACTGCAGGCAGGGAAAGCTAATCCAGCACCTCCTACAGGACCCGCTCTTGGTGCCGCAGGCGTTAACATCATGGGATTCTGTAAAGAATTTAACAGCAGAACGCAAGATAAAGCAGGAGACCTTCTCCCCGTAGTGATAACAGTGTACGCCGACAGGTCTTTCACCTTCGTAACAAAACAACCGCCGATGTCAAGCTTGATAAAAAAAGAAGCAGGAATAGAGTCGGGATCAGCAGTGCCTAACCGCGACAAAGTAGCTAAGCTCACCATCAACCAAGTTAAAGAGATCGTGAAAAAGAAAAAGCAAGACCTGAATTCACGATGTGAAGAATCGGCAATGCAGGTAGTGATGGGAACGGCACGGTCTATGGGTGTGGATATAGTAGGAAACGATGAAAGTACAGAGATAATCGTGACGCCAGAGATGATAGCAGAAAGAAAAATGAGAGAAGAACAGGCTAACGCGAATAAAGAAGAAAACAAAAAGACAGACGAAAACTCAGAGAGCAAAGAAAATACAGAGACTAAAGAAAGCCAAGAGACAAAAAAATAATGATAAGTAAAAGATCAAAAGAAATAAAAAAGAACGTCGAAAGTGACAAACTCTATACCTTCGCCGAAGCCGTCGACATAATAAAAAAATGTCCGACATTGAAATTCGACGAGACTATCGATATGTCAATAAAACTCGGCGTCGATACAAGAAAAGCCGACCAGCAAGTGCGTGGAACGGTAACGCTTCCACACGGCACGGGCAAGACAATATCAATAGTTGTCATCGCACAAGGCGATAAAGTTCAAGAGGCCATTGACGCCGGCGCTGACCACGTCGGAAATAAAGAGATTATCGAAAAGATAAAAGGCGGATGGACAGGCTTCGATGTCATCATCGCAACGCCAGATATGATGAGAGAGATAGGGAAACTAGGAAAAATCCTAGGACCTAGAGGGCTGATGCCTACACCAAAGGCAGGGACCGTCACAATGGACGTCGCTAAGGCCGTAAAAGAAGTGAAACTCGGAAAAATAGAATATAAGTTCGACAAGCATGGCGTGATAAACCTCGCCGTAGGGAAATTGTCATTCGATGCCGAGAATATCGTAGACAATATAAAAACTGTCCTCAAAGCAATATGGCGCGCTAAACCCGCTGCCGTAAAAGGAAAATATATACAGTCCTTATTCATATCATCGACAATGGGGCCTGGGATAAAAATCGAAGAAAAAGAAATACAATTGACATAGCGACACACATAAAGGAGTCGAGCAGTGCGTAAAGAAAAACAACTTCTTCTAGACGAAATAACAGATAAAATAGACGATATGCCGTCGTTTGTAATGACACGATATCATAAGATGTCGGCAAACATAGCAAACGACTTCCGTGGCGAACTCGAAAAAGCACAAGGCGAACTCGAAGTCGTAAGAAAACGCGTCTTGCTTAAAGCTTTAGAAGTCGCAGGAATAGAAGGTGTCGATAAAAGCCTGCTAGAAGGACATATCGGCGTGGTCTTCACAAAAGAAGACCCAGTAGAAGTCGCAAAGACGATATATGACTTCAGCAAAGGCAATGAAAATAGCATAGAAGTCGTTGGCGGACGCATCGAAGGTAAACTGTATCTCGCCGATGATGTCGAGCGTCTGTCGAAGCTACCAAGCAAAGACCAGATGCGCGCACAGCTTATCGGTACACTACAGGCACCAATGGCACAAACGCTGTCGGTAATGAACTCACTGCTTACAAGCGTGATGCACTGCCTAGAGAATAAAGCAAAAAAAGAATCATAAGATAACAACGTTACATTTTAATCTACATTAAGAGAGGGAAAAAACCGTGAGTAAAACAGAAGAACTTGTAAAAGAACTTAGCAAATTGACAGTACTGGAAATGGCAGAACTGAAAAAAGCTCTAGAAGAAGAATGGGGAGTCGAAGCAGCAGCAGCAGCAGTAGCAGTAGCAGCCCCAGCTGAAGGTGGCGCCGCTCAAGAAGCCGCTGAAGAAAGCACAGAATTTGAAGTCACATTGGTAGAAGTCCCAGCAGCGAAGAAAATCGCCGTCATCAAGATCGTAAGAGAACTTACAGGACTTGGACTTAAAGAAGCTAAAGAACTAGTAGAAGCAGCTCCTAAAGTCATTAAAGAGTCTGTCTCAAAGACAGAGTCCGAAGAGATCGTTAAAAAGATCGAAGAGACCGGTGCTAAAGTTACAGTAAAAGGCTTATAAAAGTTAAAATAAGTATAAAAAAAAAGATCGTTACGGTAAGGAAGCAGGACATAATGTGTTTCTGCTTCCTTAACGCTATTTCGAAAACGTAGTAAAATGCTATATAGGACACCTGTCCTGTGACGCATATTTACTACGCTTTTTGTGATTAAGAAATCTTTAAGATATAACATCTTAGGAGCTACCCAAAATATGTTGAAAAGACCGCCGAAACGTGTAGGATTTGTTGAGAAAAAAGAGACTATCGATCTCCCTAACCTCATAGAAATCCAGGTGAAATCGTATAAAGAATTCCTTCAGATGAACCTTCTCCCTCATGAGAGAGAAAAGATCGGTCTTCAGGAGATCTTCAGCGAAATCTTCCCAATAAAGTCGTATGACGAGAAAACTATCTTAGAGTTTATCTCCTACGACCTCGGAGTACCCCGTTACACCCCAGACGAAAGCATACGCCGCGGCATAAGCTATAACGTCACACTGAAAGTAAAGTTCAGACTAACAGACGAGACGGGTATTAAAGAAGAAGAAGTGTATATGGGAACGCTCCCTGTCATGACAGAAGACGGAACTTTTGTTATCAATGGTGCAGAGCGTGTCATCGTATCGCAGCTTCACCGCTCGCCGGGAATATGCTTCGAACAACACCGTCACCTTAAAGGGATGATGCTATACTCTTTCCGTATAATACCATATCGCGGAAGCTGGCTCGAAGCGTCTTTCGATATGAACGATAACATATATGTCTATATCGACAGAAAAAAACGCCGACGTAAGATTCTGGCGACAACGTTCATAAGAACGCTAGGATATTCTTCCGACGCCGATATCATAGAAGAATTCTTCGACACTAGACGTATAAAAATACGCTCAGAGAAAGATTTCTCTAAACTCGTTGGTCGTATCCTCGCCGAAGACGTCGCTAATGATGAGAACGAAGTGGTATATGGCAAAGCCGGAGAGAAACTTACAACGGCAATGCTTAAGCGTATGGTCGATGCAGGAATTAAAATGGTGCGTATCGCCGAAGATGCCGATGAGAATAATGCCATAATAAAGATGCTAAGCAAAGACCCTACAGATTCTTATGAGTCTGCGCTAAAAGATTTCTACCGTAAACTACGACCAGGTGAACCAGCAACCCTTGCAAACGCACGCTCTGCGATGATGAGACTATTCTTCGACGCAAAAAGATATAACCTCGGACGCGTAGGAAGATATAAGATCAACAGCAAACTCGGCACCGAAGTCACCGATGAAACTCTCGCTGTAGTGACTCTTACAAAAGAAGACGTCATCAACGCACTGAAATACCTCCTGAAGCTAAAAAGAGGCGACGAAGAGGCCCTCGTCGATGATATCGATCACCTTGGAAATAGACGCGTACGTTCCGTAGGAGAACTTATACAGAACCAATGCCGTGTAGGATTGGCGCGGATGGAAAAGATAATAAAAGAACGCATGAATCTTTTCGACTTCTCGTCAGATACAATGACACCAGGGAAGATAGTATCAGCGAAAGGATTAGCAGGAGTGCTAAAAGATTTCTTCGGAAGATCGCAGCTTTCACAGTTTATGGATCAAACAAATCCAATAGCAGAACTTACACATAAACGCCGACTGTCGTCACTAGGACCCGGAGGACTTAACAGAGAACGCGCTGGATTCGAAGTTCGTGACGTGCATTCAAGCCACTACGGAAGAGTATGTCCAATCGAAACCCCTGAAGGACCGAATATCGGACTTATTGTTTCGCTGTCGACATACGCAAAAATTAACGAGTTCGGGTTCATAGAAACACCGTATTGTATAGTACGTGATGGTGTCGTCACCGACGAAATAGAATATATGACCGCCGACCAAGAAGAGAAGTGTATCATAGCACAGGCGTCAGCACCACTAGACGAATTCAGGATGTTCGCAGAGAAACATTGCTGGGCACGACACCGCGGTGAGTCGACAGAGATAGAAACATCAGTAATAACTCATATGGACGTCTCGTCAAAACAGCTAGTATCGATAGTGACAGGGCTTATTCCATTCCTAGAACACGATGATGCAAACCGTGCACTTATGGGCTCTAATATGCAGCGGCAAGCAGTGCCACTACTAAAAGCTGAAGCGCCAATAGTAGGTACTGGACTAGAAGCGCGTACAGCGCGAGACTCCGGAGCTGTCATCGTAGCTGAAGAATCAGGAACGGTAGAATATGTCGACGGACACGTCATAGTAATAGCACCAAAGAAAAACCCCCTTAAGAAGAAAACATACGATCTTAAGAAATTTATACGCTCGAACTCGGGGACCTGTATAAACCAACAGCCACTGTGTAACGTTGGTGATAAAATCCGTGTCGGTGATGTCATCGCCGATGGCCCAGCTATCGACAAAGGTGAAATCGCCCTAGGAAAGAACGTCCTCGTTGCCTTCATGCCATGGTGTGGATACAACTATGAAGATGCTATTATCATCTCAGAAAAACTTCTTCGTAAAGACACCTATACATCTGTGCATATCGAAGAATTCGAACTCACAGCACGCGATACCAAGCTCGGAAAAGAAGAGATAACACGCGATATCCCCAACGTCTCCGAAGAAGCGCTAGCAAACCTCGGCGACGATGGTATAATACGCGTCGGCGCAGAAGTCCGGCCAGGAGATATCCTAGTAGGGAAAATAACGCCTAAATCAGAGACAGAACTTTCACCAGAAGAACGACTGCTTAGAGCAATCTTCGGCGAGAAAGCCGCCGATGTTAAAGATGCCTCATTAATAGCACCACCAGGAACGGAAGGTGTCGTTATGGATGTAAAAGTCTTTAGCAGAAGAGATAGACTCTCGAAGACAGACGATGAACTCGTAGAAGAAAGCAATAGACTTAAAGATCTACAGCAAGAATATCACGATAAACTCGCAGAACTGCAGCTCGACAGAAGAGAAAATCTCGGTGCTCTGCTTCTCGATGAGAAAGCCGCCGCAACGATAATACATCGTACTACAGCGGAAGTTATCATCAAAGAAGGCGGGATGTATACACAAGAACTTATCGAAGTCCTCGAAAACGAGAAAGTCGAAGACCTGCTCGTCCCTAAAGATGATGTTTGTGTTATGATCCTAGACATACTTCGTAAATACGAACGCGGTATCGAAGAACTCGAAACAATATATAAAAGCGAACTCGAAACAATACGTAAAGGCGATGCAGGACTAGACCCAGGGGTCATCAGACAAGTTAAAGTATATATCGCTACTAAACGTAAGCTGCAGGTCGGCGATAAGATGGCAGGACGACACGGTAATAAAGGTGTCGTATCATGTATCATCCCAGAAGCTGATATGCCATACCTCGACGATGGACAGACAGTAGAAATAATCCTTAATCCATTAGGCGTTCCTTCACGGATGAATATGGGACAGCTCTTAGAAACACACCTCGGCTTCGCAGCACGTAGAGCAGGGATATATATCAAGAGCCCCGTCTTCGAAGGCTTCCCAGAAGAAAATATCTGGGATATGATGGAAGAACAAGGACTGCCACGCGATGGTAAGCTGATTCTATACGATGGACGTACCGGAGAACGCTTCGATAATAAAGTCGTTGTAGGGTATATATATATGCTGAAACTAGGACACCTCGTTGCCGATAAGATCCACGCTAGAGCAGTAGGACCATACTCGCTAGTAACACAACAACCACTAGGTGGTAAGGCACAAAGGGGTGGACAGCGCTTCGGAGAGATGGAAGTTTGGGCATTAGAAGCTTATGGTGCTGCACACCTACTACAAGAGATGCTTACCGTTAAGTCCGATGACGTCGCAGGACGTACCAGAATCTACGAATCGATAGTAAAAGGCAATAACACGCTAAGCGCCGGAACGCCAGAATCCTTCAATGTCTTGATAAAAGAGATGCAAGGATTATGTCTTGATGTTCGCGCTTGTACCGCCGAAGAATAACAATACAAATATACCTCCTGAGAACACTCTCGGGAGGGATGTTTTCGCGTTAACAAATAAATAATTATATAGGTGTCATATATGTTCGAGGAAAAGCAAAACACAGAAAGTGATTTCGATAGGCTTATGATTAAAGTCGCTTCCGATGACGTTATCCGCAACAAATGGTCACGAGGCGAAATAAAAAAACCCGAGACGATAAACTACAGAACCTTCAAACCAGAAAAAGGCGGCCTTTTTTGTGAGAAAATCTTCGGGCCAACAAAAGACTGGGAATGCGCATGCGGAAAATATAAGAAAATAAAACATAAAGGCATCGTATGTGATAGATGCGGCGTAGAGATAACACTCTCGAAAGTGCGACGCGACCGCATGGCACATATCGACCTCGCCGTTCCTGTAGTACATATTTGGTTCTTCAAAACTACACCATCACGAATAGGAAACGTCCTCGGAATGTCCGGCGCCGACCTCGAACGCGTTATATACTACGAAGAATGGATAGTAACCGATCCAGGACAAACAATACTAGACAGAAAACAGCTGCTTAACGATGCCGAATATGCCGAGGCTAAAGAAAAATGGGGACGCGATGCCTTCGTCGCTAAAATGGGCGCAGAAGCAATATATGATCTTCTTGGTAATGAAGATATGGAAACCCTCCTAAGCACACTCAAAGAAAAACTCCACAAAACAAAATCTGTGCAAGCACGGATGAAGCTAGCAAAACGCCTTAAAATTGTTGAAGGACTCGTCTCCTCGAAAAACCAGCCAGAATGGATGGTTATGTCGTGCGTGCCAGTAATACCACCAGACCTTCGACCTCTAGTACCTCTCGACGGCGGACGCTTCGCAACGTCAGACCTTAACGATCTATATCGCCGCGTTATCAACAGAAACAACAGACTTAAAGCAATACTTAGACTTAAGACGCCAGAAGTCATCGTTAGAAACGAAAAAAGGATGCTACAAGAAGCTGTCGATGCTCTCATCGATAACGGCAGACACGGACACCCTGTTATGGGAGCAGGAAATCGCCCTCTGAAGTCCCTGTCAGAAATGCTTAAAGGTAAACAAGGACGCTTCAGACAAAACCTTCTAGGTAAGCGCGTCGACTACTCAGGACGTTCTGTTATAATGGTAGGACCAGAACTTAAATTCAACCAGTGCGGCCTCCCTAAGCTCATGGCGCTAGAACTCTTTGAGCCGTTCATCGTGAAAAAACTCAAAGATCGACACCACGTCTTTACAATACGCTCTGCAAAGAAAATGATACAGCGGCAGACAGAAGAAGTGTGGGACGTTCTAGAAGAAGTTATTCAAGGACACCCTGTACTACTCAACAGAGCGCCGACACTGCACCGCCTAGGTATACAGGCTTTCGAGCCCGTACTTATCGAAGGTAAAGCAATACGTATACATCCACTAGTATGTTCTGCCTTCAACGCCGACTTTGATGGTGACCAGATGGCAGTACATATCCCTCTTTCAATAGAAGCACAGATAGAAGCTAAGACGCTAATGATGGCACCAGATAACATATTCCTGCCATCGTCAGGGAAGCCTAGCGCCGTTCCTAGTCAGGATATGACACTAGGACTGTACCACTTGATGAGCGACCCACTATATATCCCAGAAGATCACGGGAAGAAAACTAGGATTTTTTCTAACACAGAAGAAGTCCTCCTCGCCCTAGAGGCCGGCGGAAGCTATAACTGGTATTATGACCCTGCAAGCCTCGATGCCAACAAAGGTAAAAAGAAAAAAGCGCCAACAGCACGACGTGATGATTACGGCCATGGCATGCATACCCACGAACTTATAAAATTAAGAACGAAAAATGGTATCATAGAAACAACGCCAGGACGCGTTATCTTTAATATCATCGTGCCAGAAGAACTAGGGTTTAGAAACTATAGCCTTCCAAAGAAAAAGATGGGCGAACTCGTCATGGAATGCTACAAAAAACTCGGCATGGAAAAAACAGTGAAATTCCTTGACGATCTCAAAACTTTGGGATTCGCAGAAGCAACGAAAGCATCGCTGTCGATGGGTATCTGCGACGTTTGTGTCCCAGAAAAGAAAGGAGAAGTCCTTGACGAAGCTCATAAACGCGTAGATGTCGTAAAAAAACAATACGAAGATGGTATCATCACCGACGGAGAACGACACTCCAAAACAATAAGTATATGGAATGAAGTAGCTGATGAGCTCGCCGAAGACCTTTTCAAACACCTTGGCGATGTCAAAGAATGCGCTCATAACCCTCTTACGTTGATGATGGACTCCGGAGCACGAGGAAATAGATCGCAGGTGCGTCAGCTAGGAGCATTGCGAGGACTAATGGCTAAGCCGTCAGGAGAGATTATAGAATCACCGATAACGTCGAACTTCAGAGAAGGACTGTCGGTGCTAGAATACTTCATATCATCACACGGAGCACGTAAAGGTCTCGCCGATACCGCGCTAAAAACCGCAGACTCAGGATACCTAACAAGACGTCTCGTCGATGTATCACAAGATGTTATCGTCACACAAAAAGACTGCGGAACACTTAATGGTATAGAAGTCTCAGAGATAAAACAAGGACAAGAAGAACTCCTTCCTCTACAAGACCGTATCTACGGCCGTACCGTATTCGATGATATATATATGCCAGGAGATAGCACGAAACTTCTCGCAAAAAGCGGCGACACATTGACGCGTGAACAGGCAGAAGCTATCGACGATGCAGGGATCAGCAGCCTGAAAATACGCTCTCCATTGACATGCGAAGCACGCCGAGGCGTTTGTGTTAAATGCTACGGAACAAACCTCGCCAACGGAGATATCGTAAGCTTCGGAGAGGCTATAGGAATAATAGCAGCACAGTCGATCGGAGAACCAGGAACACAGCTGACTATGCGTACTTTCCACCTTGGAGGTATAGCATCATCGATGAAAAGCCCAGAACTCATCGCTGAACAAAAGGGTGTCCTGATATATACCGATATACGATATGTTCAGAATAAAGAAGGGCACAACCTAATACTAAATAAAAACGGTGCCCTTAACGTCCTAAGAGACGAAGGACGTACTATAGAAGAATATAAAAAACTCCTCGAAACAAAATCTATAGAACCGCTTCAGCATTTCACCGTAGAACTAGGAACAAAAGTTCTATATGAAGACGGAGCAATGATAAAGAAAGGAGATAAAATCGCCGACGTCGAACAGCACAACGTCCCTATTATCTGTGATAAGCCGGGATATGTCCGCTACGAAGACCTCGTCGAAGGGATCTCTACACAAAAAGATTTCAACAAACAGACCGGACAGACAGAACTTACAATAAAACAACACCGCGGAGAACTGCACCCGCAAATAGCAATATATTCCGATAAAGAAGGAAAAGAACTCGTCGGAACATACGCATTGCCGTCAGGAGCTATACTGTCGGTGAAAGAAAAAGAATATGTCGAAGCAGGAAAACTCTTGGCAAGATTGCCACGAGGAGCGATAAAGACGAAAGATATAACCGGAGGACTGCCGCGCGTTGCAGAACTCTTCGAAGCACGTAAGCCAAAAGACTCCGCTGAGATAGCGAAACTCGATGGTATAGTAGACTTCCGAGGAGTACAGAAAAATAAACGCATCGTTGTAGTAAAAGATGAAAAGACCGGTATGGAAGAAGAACACCTCGTACCACATACCAAACACTTAATAGTACAACGTGGCGATGCTGTGATAAAAGGACAACAGCTCACCGATGGCCTTGTCATCCCTCATGAGATACTAGAAGTCTGCGGCATAAGAGAACTGCAAAAATACCTCGTTAACCAGGTGCAAGAAGTGTATCGTCTTCAGGGTGTCGATATCAACGATAAACATATCGAAATTATCGTTAAACAGATGCTCAAAAAAGTGCGTATCACCGACCCAGGAGATACAACGCTGCTATACGGCGAAGAAGTCGAGAAACATAAGTTCTATGACGAAAATTCAAAGGTAATGGAAGAAGGCGGTAAGCCAGCACAGGCAACACCAGTGCTTCTAGGTATAACAAAAGCATCGCTTGCAACAGACTCTTTCATCTCGGCAGCATCGTTCCAGGATACTACGCGTATCCTAACAGAAGCAGCATGTTCAGGGAAGACAGACCACCTCCGAGGGTTTAAAGAAAATGTCATCATGGGACATATCATACCAGGCGGAACAGGATTTAAAAAGCATGCAAATGCAGATAGCTTGCTCGCCGATCAAGAACCCGATATGAAAGCACTCTTCGACTTCGAAAGCGAAGGACTGGCAGTAGTCAATGAGCAATGATCAATAAACAATGATCAATAGAAAGTTGGTTTTTATCGTTCGATATTAACGTTGGGCAACAACTTACTTTAATTGATAATTGATAATTGATAATTGATAATTGATTATTGAAAGTGTTTTTCGAGACGCTCGGCGTCGGCGCAGAATCTATGGTTCCCAGAGAGAAGTAGCTCGGCAGCCATTCTATTCCCTGACAGCATCTTCTTGAAAGACTCTTCGTCGAAGGTTGATGCTTTTTGTGGCGAAGACGAGAAGTTAAGAGCTTTTTTTCTCGCCTTTATATCTTTTATCTCTTTATAAACCTTAGGCGATACTGTGAGGGCATCGACGCCAGCAAGCTCAAGGGCATGGCGCGAAGTGCGTATGCTCGCAGCAAGGACGTTCGTTGCGATACCAAAAAAGCGATATGTGTGCTGCAGCTTCTTCACAAGGCATATGCCCGGATCGTCATTAAGTGAAGAATGCCTTTCAACGTTATGGATGTTTTTGTTCCAGTCGGAAACCCTCCCAACATATGGAGCTATCGCTGTGGCGCCAGCGTCGGCAGCAGCAAGAGCCTGTGGCATGCTGAACATCAGCGTCATAATACATCGTACCCCTTCGTCCTCAAGATGCCGCACGGCTTCGATACCTTCCCACGTAGCGGCAATTTTAATGCGAATGCGCTCTCTGGCGACGCCAAACTCTTCATATAGAGCAACAAGCCGGCGAGCTCGTGATATCGTCGCTGTAGTATCGAAAGACGCCCTAGGATCAACCTGCGTAGCGATAGCGCCAGAAACCACATCAGCAATAGCAACGCCAAAAAAAACAGAAAGGACGTCATAAAACAAGGAAAGACGCTCTCCTTTTCGAGGATTGGCGTTTTTGACATAACGTCGCGCCTTCGAAACGATATCCTGGTATGAAGGATCACAAGAAGCTACATATATCAGAGAAGGGTTTGTCGTTACATCAGAAGCGCCTAAAGATTCTATAATGCCAATGTCGGCAGTGTCGATGACAAGAGATGAAAGGTCCTTAAGTAAAGTCATTGGTACGCCCCACCGTTGATGGTTATCGCTTTTTGTAGCGTTTGTAAAATATATTCAACAAACTATATAAGAAAAGAGCGATTTTTTCAATACGAGATTTCAATACGCGATTGGTCAAAGAGTAGGCCGTAATCGTGGATATTAAGAACCACCACCAGCAGAAGCTATGATGATCCCAACGACAATAAGACCAGCAATGCCGAGAGCAGCCCTGCCTCTGCTTATCTTAGGGCTTTTTTCAATATAAGAATCGTCTTTGAGGTCGCTGTCATTTATAGTAATAGGCTCACTGTCAAGAATATCATCCATGCTAAGAGCAATATCATCTGTGTCTGTAATGTTAATGATATCGCCGCTATAAGAAGAAGAGGGCTCTTGCGCTAATTGATACCCCGAAAATACAAACGATACGATAATTAATAAGGCTGTAATTTTTTTCATGAACTTTAACTCCTTAGTAGTTAGCGCAAAACGAATACAGGCTTAACGCATACATAGATGTTTAGTACATTGAGGCTATTTATACAAACATTTTTTTGTATATTTTCATGAGAGGATTATTTCATGCGCTTTCTCGAGGGCAACCAAATTTTCAGGTTGAAAATTAATGCCATAAACGTTAAAAAAGATTACTGGGGAAAAACATATATTATTGAACCCATGATTGCGACCTATACTTTGCCATAGGGTTTTTGCAGTGGTACAGGTGCGAAGATGAAAGACGAGCGAATGTTAAAACATTCGCGAGGATAGAATCAAAGCAAACGTGCTGCTGTAAAAAGAAATATGGCAAAGCTAAATAATAGCAAATTGGTAAAGAAAAACAAAAAGAAACAATAATGGCTTAAGATATTTATCTTTATATGTTTATATTTTTTGCTGGAACTTTTTATAAAGAAAAAACGTCCTGTTTCCTATAGCATCCATAGTGTCAGGCAATCTGACTCATTTTACTCATCGCGAATAGTTACAACTATTCGCTTGTCGTTCACTGAGCCATCTTGCCCAACTCTATGGCGCTAAAGGAAATATAGGTCGCAATCATGGGTTGAAGACAGGAAGGGGAATTATGAAGACATTAGAAAAAGGCAGCAATAAGATAAAACATATATGTGAGATCTTGCGTAAAGATACCCTCGAGCCAGCAGAACAAGAAGCTGAAGGTATCATTGTGGATGCGCAGTCTCTCGCAGACAAAATAGTTAAGAAAGCACACGCCGATGCTAACGAAATTCTTTCTGAGGCTAGACAAGCAATAGAACAAGAACGTCGTGTTTTGGAGTCTTCACTGGTCCAAGCATGTAAGCAGAGCATCGAGAAGCTAAAGCAAGATATAGAACATAAAATTTTTGATGAAGAGCTTTGTGGCCTCGTTGCCGGCGCTACTAAAGACGCAAGCGTCATCGCTACACTGATAAATACCGTTGTGGCGACACTGGAAAAAGAGGGCCTAGAAGGCGATATCAGCGCTATAATACCGGCAAAGGTTTCGGCAGAAGATGTTAACGCGCTACTCTTTGAGGGCGTCATAGAAAAACTCAAAGAAGGGGATGTTCTCGTAGGGAATTTCGCGGGAGGAGTTCGTGTGAGACTTCATGAAAAAAGACTTGTACTAGATCTTAGCGATGAGGCCTTAAGGGAAATCTTGGGAAGCTTTCTTCGCAAAGATTTCTGCGAAGCACTATTTAAAACTTGATTATATTTACCTGGGTATTATGTCTAACTATTATTTCTCGTCGAGTGCTCTGCCAGCTATTGAAGTAGGCGTAAAACCGACGATATCATTCCTGGAAGTTAAAGGGCTGCTAAAGCTTAATATCTCCGCTCGCGACTACCAAAAGTCGGTGATAGTTCGGCGCCTTATAGATATCGAAAACCTGAGAGCTCTTTGGAAAGGAGAATCTTTCGACCACCGCGGCAACTACACAGCAAAGCAGCTAGAAGAAGTCCTTGTCACACAAGAAGGCCTTGCAGAGTATGTCTTCGACTTCCTTGATAAATACACGACGACAGAAGAGCGCCTTAAAAACTTCGCCGCGCTGATGAGCAATTTCTTCACCGAAGAGATAGCAAAAAGTGAAGGGTTCTTAAAAAAATACCTGATCTTTGAAAGAGAATGGAGGCTTGTACTCCTAGGCTTTAGAGCCAAAGCACTCGGACGTGACGTCATCGCAGAACTTCAATATGAAGACCCCGATGATGACATCATAGCACAGATAATAGCGCAAAAAGATGCTAAAAGCTACGAACCTCCCGATGGCTATGAAGATTTCAAAAGCGTTTTCTATGAAAAATATGAAGACCCTATAAGGCTACATAAAGAGGTCTGCGTATATCGCTTCAACCGTATCGAAGAGATGCTTTTTGGGCAGCGCTTTTCGATAAGCCGCATCATAGGATATATGGTACAGCTTATCATCGTAGAAAGGTGGCAGGAACTTGATAAAAATAAAGGTAATGACGTCGTAAATACTATCGTGAAGGCAATAAAACTATCGTGAAGGCAATAAAACTATGAGTGAAAAGAAAAAGGTAATAGTCGCTAACGAATTCCCCACAGGAAATGCTACAGGGAGGGTCGTTCGCGCTTTTGGAAACCTCTTGCAAGTGAAATTCGAGGGAGCTGTAAGGCAGGGCGAAGTCGCGATGGTCGTCGTCGACGATATAAAACTCAAAGCTGAGGTTATCGAAATCGTAGGCAACGAGGTGAAAATGCAAGTCTTCGAAGATACAAGAGGGATAAAGCTCGGAAGTGAAGTAGAGTTCACTGGCGACCTCCTAGAAGCAGAACTAGGGCCAGGACTACTAACAATGGTGACCGATGGCCTGCAAAATCCATTAGAAGAAGTCGCTAACGCTTCAGGGTTCTTCCTCACAAGGGGAGTGTATATCAATGCCATCAACAGAGAAAAACACTGGGACTATATCCCCGTAGCAAATGTCGATGATGTAGTCGTCCGTGGCGATACCATAGGAACAGCGCCAGAAGGACACTTTACACACGCTATCATGGTGCCTTTTATACGATATGGGAAATATACGATAACATGGACGATAGAGGCAGGGACGTATACCGTCGATACCGTCGTCGCCAAAGCCGTCGACGAAGAAGGCACGGAATATGAGTTCACCATGGTACAGCGATGGCCCGTGAAGATGGCACTACAGCACGGAGAGAAAGTCAAAGCCGACGAGATGATGGAAACAGGATGCCGTATCATCGATACACAGTTTCCTGTGCTTAAAGGGGGAACGTTCTGCACGCCAGGACCCTTCGGAGCAGGGAAAACAGTACTACAACACCACCTTGCGAAGTTCTCCGACGTCGATATCGTCGTCGTCGTCGCCTGTGGAGAGCGCGCTGGCGAGGTCGTAGAGATAATACGGGAATACCCGCACCTTATCGATACGCATACCGGAGAGTCTTTGATGAACCGTACGGTGATAATATGTAACACATCGTCGATGCCAGTAGCAGCACGGGAGTCTTCGATATATATGGGCTCGACGATAGCAGAATACTATAGGCAGATGGGACTTAACGTCCTCGTCCTCGCAGACTCGACGTCACGATGGGCACAGGCACTAAGGGAGATGTCAGGACGGCTAGAAGAGATCCCCGGCGAGGAAGCCTTCCCAGCATACCTAGCATCGAGGATAGCGGCATTCTACGAAAGATCAGGGGTGATACAGCTCGCCAACGGAAAAAAAGGAGCCTTGACAATAGGAGGAGCAGTGTCGCCGGCAGGAGGGAACTTCGAAGAGCCGGTAACACAGGCAACATTGTCGGTGGTAGGAGCTTTCTTGGGGCTTTCGCGTAGCAGGTCGGACTCACGACGATACCCAGCAATAGACCCTCTGATGTCATGGACGAAATATATCGGCGACGTTGCTAAACAGCTCGATAAAGACGCAGAAGGATGGGGGAAGATGGTAAATAGGGCCATGAAAATATTGCGCGAAGGTGACGAGATAGAGAAACGTATGGAGGTCGTCGGTGAAGAAGGCACAGCATTAGAAGACCTGCAGTTGTATCTCAAAGCAGAAATGTACGACTTCAGCTACCTGCAGCAAAATTCCTTCGACGAAGAAGATGCCTACACTCCAACGAAAAGACAGATACCGTTATTCAAGCTCATCAACGAGATCTTCGAGACGGATTTCATCTTCGAAACCCACAACGAAGCACGACACTTTTTCCTTATGCTTCAGAACGACATTAAAAATATGAACTACTTCCCCGTAGAAGCCGATGATCACAAAACCATTATGAATAAAATACAGACTACCATAAAAGAGGCAAAGAAAAGGCAATGAAATATGTTCACGATAGTATCAACGATATACGCGGTAGCCTAATCACCGTCATAGAGCCTAAGGCTTTCCTCGGAGAACTCGCTCGTATAGACAAAAAAGATGGATGTAGCTCGTACGCTACAGTGCTGCGTATAGAAGGGGAGAAAGTTACACTGCAGGTCTTCGAAAGCACAAGAGGGATATCAACGGGAGACCACGTTACCTTTCTAGGAAAACAGATGCAGGCGATCTTCGGCGAAGGGCTGTTAGGAAGACGATTTTCTGGGACAGGACTCCCCGTCGATGGAGGCCCTAGGATGCGCGGAGAGAATGTTGACATCGGAATGCCGTCGTTCAACCCCGTGAAAAGGATAATACCGCGAGAGATGGTGAGAACAAATATCCCCATGATAGATATCTTCAACTGCCTAGTAAAGTCACAGAAAATCCCGATCTTCTCAGTAGCAGGAGAGCCGTATAACGAGCTGCTAATGCGTATCGCAAACCAGACCGACAGCGATATCGTTATAATAGGAGGCATGGGACTAAGATTCGACGACTACCAGGCGTTCATCGATAACGCCGAAAAGGCAGGGTCTATGGATAAAACAATAATGTTTGTTCATAAAGCAACAGACCCCGCAGTAGAATGTATTCTTGTGCCAGATATGGCATTGGCATGCGCAGAAAAATTCGCTGTGCAAAATAAAAACGTGCTAGTCCTCCTTACCGATATGACAGCATTCGCCGACGCCATAAAAGAGATATCGATAACGATGGACCAGGTGCCGTCAAACCGTGGATATCCCGGGTCGCTGTATTCCGACCTCGCCAGTAGATACGAGAAAGCCGTCGACATCGACGGCAACGGGTCGATAACGATAATAGCAGTGACGACGATGCCCGGCGACGATGTAACACACCCCATCCCCGACAACACAGGATATATCACAGAAGGGCAGTTTTACCTGCACAACGGATATATCGATCCGTTCGGGTCGCTGTCGAGACTTAAACAGCTGGTGATAGGAAAGGTGACACGCGAAGATCATGGCGACGTCGCCAACACCATGATACGCCTGTACGCAGAAGCAAAGAAAGCACGAGAAAGACAGTCCATGGGCTTTAAACTTTCTAATTGGGACGAGAAGCTTCTAAACTACGGCGGGCTTTTCGAAGATCGTATGATGAACCTAGAAGTAAACTATACCGTCGATGAAGCCCTCGACCTCGCATGGACGACGATGCAAGAGTGTTTCTTCAGTGGAGAGGTTGGAATAAAACAAGAGCTGATAGACAAATATTGGCCTAAGTAACGCCAGTAAATAAGAAGGTATACTACCAGTGGCAGAGATAAAACTTACAAAGAACGAGCTACGCGATCAGCAGAATAGGCTGAACCAGTTGCAGAAGTATCTCCCAACCCTGCAGCTTAAAAAAGCGATGCTGCAGGTCGAAGTCCATAATGCCAAAGCCGATGTCGCAGAGATGGAAGCTGAATTTTTGAAGAAAAAACAAGAAGTACAGCAATATGCACCGTTGTTTGTAGAACATACGTCGATAGACTTCAATACCGTTGCCATCGTCGCCGAAGTAAAGAAAAGCTACGAGAATATCGCCGGCGTAGAAATCCCGACATACGAAGGTATAGAGTTCCGCGAACTACAATATAGCCTCTTCGAGACGCCACCATGGGTAGACTGGGCAGTAAAGAAAACACGCGATATGGCAGAAACTAAAGTTAAAGTATTCGTCGGAGAAGAAAAAGTCGAGGCTTTATCGAAAGAACTCCGCGAGGTGTCGATACGGGTGAACCTCTTCGAAAAGATCCTTATCCCAAAATCGCAGAAAAATATTAAGAAAATAGTGATATTCCTAGGAGATCAGCAGCTCGCCGCAGTGTCGCAGGCTAAAGTCGCAAAAGCGAAGATAGAAGAACATAAAAGAAAACATAGAGAAGAGGAACTATGCGCGTAAACGTAAAAAAATACCTCTTCATCGGCGCTAAAGAAGACCACGAGGCCTTTTTCCGTAGAGCACAGGCTAAAGGCATAATAGAATTTATCAAGCCCGAAGCCACAGAAAAATTCGAGAAATCACCGGAAATAGAACGCCTTATCTCTGCAATAAAAATCTTGCGAGGACTGCCGACAACAGAACAAGAAGAAAACGATATCGATGACGAAGATATAGTAAGCGAGATTCTTGACCTTCATAATGACATAGAAGACCTTGTAGAACAGCGTAGGATGCTACGACAGGAAAGAGCACGCGTCCGTGCCTTCGGGAACTTCTCCCTCGACGATATAGCATATATCGAAAATGACGGTAAGAGAACGGTACAGTATTTTTTCGCGAAAAAAGATACAGCACATAGAGAGTTACGGGCGAAAGATATGATATATGTGGACTCCGCACACGGACTCGACTACTACATATCTATAAGCAAAAAACAACGCTCATACGAAGGTATGGTCGAGATGTACGTCGAAAAGCCCGTAGGGATACTGCGTAAAGAACTTATCATGACGATACGACATACGAGAGAAAAAGAAAGAGAGCTTAAAACCCTAGCACGGTATCAGAGCGCTCTATATGACGTCCTCGTAGACAAACTCAACGGACATAACCTCGGAGCATCACAAGGGTATTCTCAAGAACCAATAGAAGATAAGCTCTTCGCCGTAACGGGATGGGTAGCAAAGAATAATATCCCAGCACTAGAGATCCTCGCAAAGAAAATGGCAGTACATATCGAAGAAGTTGCTATAGAAAAAAACGACTCCGTGCCGACACACCTAAACAACCACGGAATAAGCCGTATCGGTGAAGACCTTGTAAATATATACGACACCCCATCGGTGATAGATAAAGACCCCTCAAAGTGGGTGCTGTGGTCGTTCGCACTGTTCTTCGCAATAATAATAGGAGACGGCGGATATGGCCTCATCTTCTTGGCGTCTACAATCTTCTTGAAGATTAAGTTCCCAAAAATAGAAGGCATGGGAAAACGTGTCGTGAACCTTATGGCGATATTGTCGTGCTCTTGTATACTGTGGGGTGCTATGACAGCATCGTTCTTCGGCATCGAAACCGATATCGATAACCCCATAAGGAAAGCCTCGATAATACAGGCCGCCGTAGAAAAGAAAACACAATACCATATACAACACCGCGATGATGTATATATGGAAATCGTTACAAAATTCCCTGCCACAGCAAACATTACCGACGCTCACGAATTTCTTAAGAAAGGAGCGACGGTTAAGGAAGAAAAAGTATCATACGACGTTATGAAGAATCTTTCCGATACTATACGCATGGAATTGGCACTACTCATCGGAGTGATACATATCATCATGTCCTTTATGCGTGGAATACGACGAAATTGGGCAGGAAGTGGGTGGATACTTTTTCTGGTAGGAGCATACCTGTACTTTCCACTGCAACTCGACGCTATATCGTTGGTGCATATCGTCGGAGGAATCGATATCGTAAAAGGCGCAGAAGCAGGGCTGCACCTTATATGGGGAGGGATAGGACTCGCAGCGCTCCTCGCAATAGCACAACGACGCCTTATGGGTATATTAGAAATAACGAACGTTATACCGGTGTTCTCAGATGTCTTGTCATACCTAAGACTATATGCCCTAGGAATGGCAGGAGCGATGATGAGCGGGACGTTCAACGATATCGGAATGTCTATGGCACTAATTCCAGGCATCGCCGTTATAGTGCTAGGACATGGAATCAATATTGTCCTTAGTATAATGGGAGGAGTTATTCATGGCTTGCGCCTGAATTTCCTCGAATGGTATCATTATAGCTTCGAAGGAGGAGGTAAGAGGCTTAAACCTCTCTCGTTGCTCAAAAAGAAATAAAATAGGAGAAGACAGTTATGGATTTTAGTATGATAGGACCTGCACTGGCATTGGGGCTCAGCTGCCTAGGAAGCGCGGTAGGATGTGGTATAGCAGGAATGGCATCGCACGGCGTTATGAGCCGCGTAGAAGAAGGACACGGTAAGTTCATCGGCATGTCGGCAACACCATCGTCACAGTCGATATATGGCTTTATCCTTATGATCCTTCTTAGTAAGAGTATAGTATCAGGGTCGTTGTCACCACTGTCGGGGATAGGGATAGGACTCGCCTCAGGGGTAGCAATAATGGTGTCAGCGATATTCCAGGGAAAATGCGCAGCGTCGGCAATACAAGCTTCGGCAAAACAACCCGCAATATTCGGGAAATGCTTCGTAGCAATAGGTGTAGTAGAATCCTTCGCGCTCTTCGCCTTCGTCTTCGCATTACTTATCATGGGATAATACCGATTGAAAAAAGAAAATCACCGTGGTATAATGGCATAATGCAAAGAAAATCAAAGGGATAGAGATGATAAAAGCTCTGGCGATAGCAGCATTTATAGCGATAACGATGACGTCGTGTTCGCAGGAATATATCTCTGTACAAAATCAGAGTATATATTCCGACCACCTCGCCAGCGTCAATATCGATACCCCCGACCCCCGAAAAAAAGACCCTTCGATAGGGGAGAGACTTATCATACGATGGCATATGCCAGCGAGCGTATTCCATCGCTATGATGAAAAAATGATACTCGTACAGACGATACGTTTCGGGAATATGGACACCGAAATAAAAAGCTACCCCATAGAAAAACCATATGGCACGGTGATATATACACTGATCGATGATGAATACTTCGAGAAAGAAGGCATAGCGACATATAAATTCGAGCTCGTCGCCAATGGAGAGATAATAGAACAGTGGAAACACCAGGTGTGGGTAAACTATATCGATATTGTCGTCGATGACGAGCTTTCAGCACAATAAACATAAGAGTTTTATGGAAAGAATACAGACACTACTTCCTACGATATGGGACAAAAAAAAGCACAAAACGTTGCCTGTCCTGAAAACCTCTTATAACGAGAATGGCTTCGAAGAAGGATATACGGCGTCTTATGAGAAAGGTGCCATACACCTCGACGCTGAAAGCCCCAGTGCAGCAGCATACGGAAGCTACAACATCCTCGCTGGAGTGCGTAGTGACCATCTTGGTGAACACCTCGGCGATAATAAACCACGCTATGCCCTGCGACCGCTGTGGATATGTGGAACGCAACAACATAGACTCTCCGACAACGTCACCATAGCACTTCCAAATTTCTTCGCCGCCGAAGAAAACCCCGAAGAAAACAAAAAACTCCATACCTTTTGCCACCGTACTATACAATGCGGATATAACGCAGTAATATTAGGAGGCTCAGAGACACCAAAAGAAAGGCGACATCAAGAAGATAAAAACTTTGTAGACACAATCGCTGTCATCAGAAGCTACGGAATAAAAGTCATAGTAAAAGCCGATATCACACTAGAAGAACAATGCCCCTGTAACGCACACTATCGCGATGCCGTCGAAAAGGAAATAAACTCACTGTCATGCCTTCTCAATGACGTCGACTACATAATGTGGGAGTCGGGATTTTGTAACAAGAACTTCTATGGCGACGCTGAAAACGCCACAGTCTATGACCTTATCAGCAACGAAGTCGCCACCATAGAAAACGCATTGCAAGGACGTTCAGGGCTGATATACTACCTGCCATACCACGAGAATCACAACCCATCGTGGCAGTCGTCATGGCTCGAAAATCTATGTAATGACGCCTCCAATGGCACCATCGTAGCATTCTCCGCCGTCTCTGGCAAAGCACACGAAAGTTATCGTCAAGAGCACCCACTATGGCAGGCATTACGACAAAATGATGACATCGATATAACGCCAACACTGATGCCTATAGTAAACGTAGGAAAAACATCCTATGGCGAAGGCCTGTGGCCAGACCTCACACTGTCAGCAATAGAAAGATATATAGGGACACGATATCATCACGCCTGTATAGGCGCCACAGTGATGACAAGACACCTACCAGACAACGACGGCATCCTTGCAGCAAGCTTGTGGATAGCAGGGCAGAGGATGTGGCGCGACATCACAGCATGCGACCTCGCTGATACCTGGTTCCGAGGATATAGACCAGAAATACCATATCAACACCATAAAGAGATGCTCAACGACGTCGAAGACATAATAATAGCATTATACCGCCTGTATCATAACGATAACGACGATAAAGAAGGCTGCCGCATAAAAGCACAAGAAATTCTCGCGCGAATTTCCGTTCTCCAAAAAGAATATGGGATGAACTACGACGATGATACAGTAACGACATTAGGAGACTACCTACGATATTTTGTCCGCGATGCCCGTAAGATGATACTGCACATAATAACAACCAATGGAATCACCATCGCCGGAGTCCTCGACGGCGACGACCTCACCGAAAGCTTCTGGGCCAATGTCGAAGGCGCAACCTCACGAGGAGGAAACCTCGGAGGCAAAATGACATCACACTTCCTCACAACACCACAAAAAGGCGAACCCGGAAGCCGACAAGAAATGATCTACAACGAAAACGTATAATCAATTATCAATGATCAATGATCAATGATCAATGATCAATGAACAATGAACAATGATCAATGAACAATGAACAATGAACAATGAATAATGAACAATTAGCAATGAAAAACAATGTTGTATATGAGAAGGCATATGTGTTTGCCATCAGGATCGTGAAATGTGTTTACTGGATACGAGAATATAAAAAGAATTCGTCCTGAGCAAACAGCTTTTACGTGCCGGAACATCTATTGGTGCGAATGTATCAGAAGCAATAGGTGGTATTTCAAAAGCTGATTTTTCTTCTAAAATTTCGATTTCCTATAAAGAATGTCTCGAAACAAAATATTGGCTATCACTCCTAAAAGATACCGATTTTCTAAAGGAAAAAGATTATGATAGCATTTTTGCCGATGCTGACGAGCTTGGGAGAATATTATTCAGCATTGTAAGAAGTTCTCGCTTCATTGATAATTGATAATTGATCATTGATCATTGAAAATTCGTTTTGTCTCAGCGACTACCACCTTAGATAAAAACGCCAAAGCAATGAGGTTCGGAAGAGTTATCAGGCCATTGACAATGTCGGAGATCCTCCAAACGACGTGTAAATTTAACGTCGCACCGGGGATAAGGACGGCTATGAAGATGATACGATATATTGTCGTCGAAGCGTTTCCAAAAAGATAGTAGCAGAACTTCTCACCATAGTATGCCCACCCAACGATAGTAGAATATGCGAAGAAAATCAGCGCAGCAGTAACAATAATGCCACCACCAGGAATATATTTCGCGAAGGCCGTCGTTACTAGAGCAGCACCACCAAGAGAACTGCCACTCTCCAATACCCCGGAAATCCCCAAAACCATGACGGTGATAGTAGAAACAATTATCGTCGCAAAGAAAGATCCCGTCATAGAAATAAGAGCCTGATCGCTAGGACATTCTGTACGCGCCGCAGCAGCAGCTATAGACGATGAACCCATCCCAACCTCGCTGGAAACAACACCGCGAGTTATCCCAGCCTGCATGGCAACCATGATACCATATCCAGCAATGCCGCCGAACGTCGCCTTTCCAGTAAAAGCGCTAAGGAATACACGACCCATAACATCAGGAACAAGATGATAGTTCATCACGACAATAGCAAAACCACTGAAGATGTAAAGAGCTCCCATAAAAGGGACAAGAAAACTCGACGTCTTGCCAATGCTTTTTATGCCGCCCATTATAACAAAAGCAGTGACAGCAGCAAGGACAACACCAGTAATAATAGGCGATATCCCAGTAACAGAATGTAATGCTCCAGCGATAGAGTTCGCCTGTATCATGTTTCCACCACCAAGAGTAGAAAGTATCCCAGCAAAAGCAAAAAACGATGCTAGCCACTTCCATCCAAGAGCACGCTCGATATAATACATAGGACCGCCAGCCATCTCGTCACGCTCTTTGTCATAATGACGATACTTTACAGCAAGCAAAGCCTCGGAATACTTCACCGCCATGCCAATGAAAGCAATGACCCATATCCATAAAAGAGAGCCATAGCCGCCAATGGTAACGGCAAACGTCACACCAACAATGTTGCTGACACCAATAGTCGCCGCTAAAGAAGTCATAAGAGACTGGAAAGGTGAGATGTCACCCTCGCCAGAATTATGATTCTTCTTACCAAAAAGGATGCTGAATACCTTGCGAAGATAACGGAACTGTATGCCATGGAGAAGATATGACAACCGTAACGCTACAATAATAATAAAGAGAAGAAACCACGGACCCCAAACGATATTATAAATACTATCGAGATATGATGAAACACGGTCCATATAAAAATATAACTCCTATAAAAAATTTATTATTATAATATCATAAAAGCGATTATATTGTAAGGATTTTATAGACAAAGTATTACGTCTTTTTGCCGGCCTTTTTCTCAGCCTTTTCACGGGCGACAAGACCAAGGAAATAACGTGTCTCTTTGCGTATCACAGGATATAATGCTACAATAGCGATAAGGTTAGGCACCGCCATGATACCATTGGCAATATCAGCAAGATTCCATACCACGTTGAGCTCAAGGTTGCAGCCTACGATAATGATAGCAACGAATAATATCCGAAACGGCTTGATGGCACGCTCACTAAAGATATATTCTACACACTTCTCACCATAATACGCCCAGCTTAATATCGTCGAAACAGCGAAAAGAAATCCGCCGATATTAACAACTTTACCGCCGAAAGGCATCACCGTAGAAAAACTTCGTATGGCTAAAGATATGCCGTTGAGCATCTTGCCGTCAGGGCCAACCTCGCCAAGGACTCCGGTGACAGCAAGGACAAGGCCCGTGACAGTACATATAAGGAACGTCGATAAAAATGTCCCCGTCATCGCTATCATCGCCTGCCTGCCAGGAGTGTCGGTGCGGGCAGCAGCAGCAGCGATAGACGTCGTGCCAAGGCCAGCTTCACTGGAGAAAAGACCGCGAGCAACACCCATGCGCATCGCCATCATAAGCGTCGACCCCATAAAACCCCCAACAGCAGCCTGCCCAGTGAAAGCGCTTGCCATTATTAGCGACAAAGCATGAGGAAGCTCAGAGATTTTGTATATGATGATAATACTACCACAGACGACGTAGAATATCGCCATAATAGGAACAAGATAACTCGCTATCTTTCCTATGCTCTTGATGCCTCCCAAGATCATAACACCTATAACGGAAGCTATGACGATGCCAACCCACCAACCCTCGATGCCGAAGGAATATGATAGCGCGTCGGACATAGAGTTCGCCTGTACCATGTTCCCCGTTGTGAGAGCGGCAAGACAGCCGCCAACAGCAAACAATACGGCAAGCCACTTTGACTTCATGCCGTTGGCAAGGTAATACATAGGACCGCCGGCCATCTGCCCGCGTTTGTCTTTGATGCGATACTTCACAGCGAGAAGAGATTCGGCATATGTCGTCGCCATGCCAAACAACGCAGTAATCCATATCCAGAAAAGTGCCCCAGCTCCGCCGATAGCCATGGCAGTGGCAACGCCAACGATGTTTCCTATGCCGATTATTGACGCCAACGCCGTCATAAGAGACTGAAAATGTGAGATGTCACCCTCGGCATTGTCACTCTTGGCGCCAGGGCCTAAAAAGGCAAGCTTTAAAGCATACCATAGGTATCTTATCTGCAGGCCGCGCAGCGTGAAGGTAAGGGCAATCCCTACCCCCAAAAGAAAAATAAGGAGAGGACCACTCCACACGACAGAATGTACAAGAGAAACAGCAGAACTTAACATATATATAATTATTGGTGATTTTGGATTACAATATCTATATAGGATATACTCCTAATAACCTTTTTTGCAAGGAAACAATGATTTGTAAAGAATGTTATAGCATTTTTACCAGCGAATTTTGTACAAAAGAGTATGATGCATGATGATTAATACCAATCCCGGATTGAAAACGCATTTGTGTTTTTTTAATCTGTGATTGGTATAAGTCGCGATCATGGGTATAACCGAAATAGGGGGAAAGATGTCGGACGGAGTCGATAAGATAAGGGAGGGGGATAAAGTTCCTGATAGTTTTAAATCGTATACTCCTTATGAAAAAGCTGGTGTGCTGAAGCTCGAAGGAAGCAAGAAAGGACTATGCCGCGTTAAAGTGCTCGAAAATCCACCCAGAAAAAAAATTCTAAGGGATGGAGCTAAAGCAGTAGTAAAGGCGGCTGGTGTTGTCCGCGGTGGTACGACATTAGCTAAGCATAGGGTCGCCATGATGACATTAAAAAACGTCATGCAGGGTTTTTCCGGATTAGAGCGTATCGAAGAAATAGAAGTAGTTGCTAGAAGATGGGGATATGTTAACATTTTATTTTTTCGAGAGGTCCTCAAGGACTTTTTCAGCACTAACAAAGCTTTCAAAGGAGATGTGAAAAAGCAAATAAAAAAAACTAGAGATTTACTAGAAGCGCTGAAGGCTAGTTCGCTGGATCCTAAATCGAAA
>JABHNK010000007.1 GCA_018694295.1 Waddliaceae bacterium | reverse complement strand
GACATCTTAAGAAGTTTACATTGCTCAAGGGTGTCTTCAAGAGGCTTTTGCAAGAAAAGCGTGGCGACATACAAAACTGCGGGGACTTTATCAGAAAATAATGTAAAGCCTTTTACATTTTCCTCAAGAGCTTCTTTCGTTGTCGCCTCCAAAGAAGGAAACACCGCCTTTAGAAGTCCTGTATCGTACATCATCATTACAGCATCGCCGAAATGCTCGTCTTTTATCATCTTAGAAAATTCCTGCCATATCCTTTCCATCGACACTGCTGGCAAAACGGTATGGGAATATTCTTGTATTGCTTTATACGTCTTTTCTTCGATGTCGTATCCTAGTCGGCAAGAGAAACGCACAGCGCGGATCATCCTTAGGCGGTCTTCTTCGAAACGTTTCTGCGGATCACCTATAGCGCGCAAGACTTTTTTCTCTAGATCTTCTTTCCCTCCGACGAAGTCGTACACCTCTTTTTTTATGGGGTCATAGAACATGCCGTTGATGGTGAAGTCGCGGCGCTTTACATCCTCTTCGGGGGTCGTCGCTGTGATATGCTGAGGTCTACGCCCGTCGGTGTATCCTCCTTCGCTGCGGAACGTAGCGACTTCATATTGGCGGCCTTCGACAACTACGACAACCACGCCGAAATGCGCCCCTACTCCTATGGTGTGGGGGAAAATCTTCATGATATCATCGGGGAGAGCACTTGTGGCGATATCAATGTCGTCAAAATCATGCCCCAGAAGAAAATCCCTTACGCATCCTCCTGCGTAATACGCTATATATCCTGCATCGACGAGGGTCTTTACAATTGAGAGAGCTTCTGTGTTGTTGTTCATATTATTCGTTAACCTCTTTTGGCAGGCTGAAGACAACGCTTTCGGTAGTATAGACAACGTCTTCTATCGAAGTAACGCCCATGACCTTGAGTCTCTCTATAACTTTCTGCACGACGTCTTCTGGTGTAGACGCCCCTGCTGTCAAGCCTATAGTATTAACGCCTTCGAGCCATTTTTCCTGTATCTCGTCTTCATCATTGATAAGATATGCTGTGACAGCGTTTTTTTGCGCTATCTCACGAAGTCTGTTAGAATTCGAGCTCGATGGGTCGCCAACAACGAATACTATATCGGTATCTTTTGTTATCTCCCTAAGCGCCGTTTGTCTGTTCGTCGTCGCGTAGCATATCGACGATTTCGCCAATGTTTCGATGTCGGGATATCTCTGTCGTAAAGCGTTTTGTATTTTCTCAATATCGTAACAACTAAGCGTTGTTTGTGAGATAAAGAAAAGCTTGTCGTCGGCGGAAAAGGGAAGTCTTTCAACGTCTTCGACGTTCTCTACTATCGTCGTTTTATTTGGCGCCTCTCCTGCTGTTCCTACAATCTCGACGTGGTTTTTATGACCTATTATTATGATATCATATCCTTTCTCGGCATACCGTTTTACGGCCTCGTGGATACGCGTCACTAGGATACATGTGGCGTCGATCTCGATAAGGTTTCTTGCTTTGGCATGTCTACGGACTTCTGGCGTTACGCCATGGGCGGAATATATCACCCTAGAGCCTTCTGGGGCATCGTCGAGATCTTCGATAAAGACAGCGCCCTTATCTCGGAGCTTGTTAACGACGTGTTTATTATGGACGATCTCGTGTTTTACATATATCGGCGCTCCCCACAGCTCCAGGGCGCGCTCTACGGTGTTTATCGCCCTGACGACGCCGGCGCAGAACCCTCGTGGTTTCGATAACAATAGCTTCATATTAATCCCTTAAACCCATGATTGCGAACTATCTTTCCTTTAGCGCCATAGAGTTAGGTAAGATGGCTCAGTGCACGACAAGCTAATAGTTTTAACTATTCGCGAGGAGTAAAATGAGCCAGATTGCCTGACACTCTGGATGCTATAGGAAACAAGTCCTTTTTTCTTTTTTAAAAGTTCAGACAGAGGTTTTTAACTATATAGAGATAAATACCTTAAGCCCTTACTCTTTCTTATTGTTTTTGTTTGCCCATTTGCTGTTATTTTGCTTCACCATATGTCTTTTTGCAGCAACACATCTACTTTGCTTCTATCCTCGCGAATGTTTTAACATTCTCTCGTCTTTCATCTTCGTATCTGTACCACCGCAAAAACCCTATGGCAAAGGATAGGTCGCAATCATGGGTTAAAACTGTGCTTTTCCACGAGTTCGTGGAAATGATATGACGTCACGGATGTTTTCCATGCCGGTAACATACTGCACAAAGCGTTCGAAGCCAAGACCAAAACCTGCGTGTGGCACGCTTCCATATTTCCTAAGCTCGAGATACCACCAGTAATTTTCTTTATCGAGGCCGACCTCTTCGAGGCGTTGCTCAAGAACATCGAGTCTCTCTTCACGCTGGCTTCCGCCAATAATCTCTCCGACGCCAGGGACAAGGACGTCCATAGCAGCGACGGTCTTGCCATCGTCGTTGAGACGCATATAGAAAGCTTTGATATCTTTGGGGTAGTCGTAAACGATAACGGGTTTTTTGAAGACTTCTTCGGTGATATATCTTTCGTGTTCCGACTGTAGGTCTTCACCCCATGAAGGCTTATATTCGAAGGTCTTCGTCGCCTTCTCGAGAAGAGATATTGCTTCGGTATATGTTATACGCTCGAATGGTGTATCGACAACACTTTGCAAACGCTCTAAGATTCCTTTTGAGATGAACTTATCGAAGAAAATCATATCTTCTTTGCATTTGTCGAGGACCTCTTTAATGAGATAGCGGACATATTCTTCAGCGCAGTCCATATCATCTTTTATGTCGGCGAACGACATCTCGGGCTCTACCATCCAGAATTCTGCTAGGTGCCGTGAGGTATGTGAGTTCTCGGCGCGGAATGTCGGGCCGAAGGTATATACGTCGGAAAGGGCACAAGCATATATCTCGGCGTTAAGCTGTCCAGAGACGGTAAGATATGCCGGCTTATCAAAGAAGTCCTGCTCGAAGTCTACCTCTCCCTCTTCGCCACGTGGTGGTTCGTTGATGTTCAGCGTGGTAACCTGGAACATATCGCCGGCGCCTTCACAGTCTGAAGCCGTTATTATTGGAGCATGGATATAATAGAAGCCTTTCTCCTGGAAGAAACGGTGTGTCGCAGCGCTAAGGGTGTTGTGAACGCGTGTTATGGCGCCGAGAGTATTAGTCCGCGGACGCAGATGGGCGATGGTACGTAAGAACTCAAAAGAATGCCTTTTCTTCTGTAGAGGATATGTCTCGGAATCGCAGCGTCCTATGACGTCGACGTTCTTCGCCTTCATCTCTACAGCCTGATTTTTTCCTGGGCTTTCAACGATATCACCAACGACGGCAACGGAAGCTCCTGTCGAAAGATGCTCTATAACTTCAGCATATCCTTCCATAGTGTCGTCGGCGACGACTTGGAAGTTTGATAACGTCGAGCCGTCGTTGACCTCGATGAAGGTGAACGTCTTCTGTATGCGGACGGTACGAACCCATCCTTTTATAGTTATTTCTTTGCCAACAAGGCCTTTGCCTTGGTCTTCGCGGTCTTTTATCTCTTTTATCTTGGTACGCATTGTTTCCCTCTTATATTGTCTCGTAAATTATATCATAATCTTTTGATTGTTACAACGTTGCAAATTCCCTGAGCATCGAAATCTCTTTAATCCACAAAGGATCGCCCCCTGGCGTCTCGAGATATTTTGGGATTTCTCGTGTTATCTTACCACGCATAAGGACTTTGAAGCTATCTATCCCTATCTCGCCTTCTCCTAGCGGGGCATGCCTATCGCGTCGCGAGCCTATCGCGTTCCACGAATCATTGACGTGAAAAGCTCTGAGATTATCAAGTCCTATTGTGTCGTCGAACTCTTTAAGCGTCGACTTCCATCCTTCTTCGGTGCGGATATCATATCCTGCGGCGAAAGAATGGCACGTATCAAAACATACGCCTACGGGAATATGTTTTTCTACTTTCTCTATGATCTCGGCGAGCTCTTCGAAGCGATACCCTATAACCGACCCCTGTCCTGCTGTCGTCTCAAGAAGTATCCTCGTCGTTCCTTCGTTTATCGTATCTTCGACACCATGAAGACTCTCAACGATACGCTCTATACATTGTGTTCTGTCGTCTTTAAGTGCTGAACCTGGGTGTACGGTAAGAAACGATATCCCTAGAGCGTTGCAACGCTCGATCTCTTCTTTTAAAGTCTTGCGGCTCTTTTTCAATATTTCTGGATCAGGAGCACCGAGGTTTACAAGGTAACTTCCATGGCTCATTATATTACGAAGCCCTGTATCTTCTAGTGTGGCATGCCAAAGAGCTACCTCTTCGTCATCGAGAGGTTTGCTGTCCCAGCGCCGCTGGTTTCTAGTAAAAAGCTGTATCGTCGTGGCGCCGATATCTTTACCTTCGATAAGGGCGTGGTATAATCCTTGTGCCGTCGACGTATGGGCGCCGATGAGAAGCTCGTCGCTATGAAGTTGTTTTGTCATGTTGCCTTTACCTCTTTTTCTCATTGTTTCCCATTGTACATTTCGTGCATAGTAAAATTAAATAAAGAAAAAAAATATGTCTGACGACTCCACACACACAATAGGGCGCTCAGCGCGATCCTTCTTTTCAGGAACGCTTCTTAGCCGCATCAGCGGCATGGCCCGCGACATTGCCATGACCGCCGTCTTTGGCGCAACCCCTGCCGTGGCGGCTTTCATGATAGCCTTCAGACTATCGAACCTACTAAGAAGACTCCTCGGCGAAGGCGCTATGCAAGCTGCATTCATCCCGCATTTCGAGCGCATCAGACACAAAGACCCAGATCGTGCGGCGTCATTTTTCCGCGACGTCTCGGGATCGCTGGCCACAGTCCTCGTCGGAATCATCATCGTCGTCGAGATTCTCCTACTAGCAAGCATTCCCATATTCTCGCCTTCTCCCGACAACAAAGACATAATCATCCTTACAGCGCTTATGATGCCCGGGCTTTTCTTTATCTGTTTCTACGGCATCAACACTGCGCTATTACAATGCGAAAAAAAATATTTCGTACCGAGCATAGCGCCTATAGCTTTCAATGGAATATGGGTCTTTGCCGTAATAGCAATGAAGACATTACCTGTCCGCGATGCTATGACATGGCTTGCCGTAATCGTCGTCATCGCCTTCGTAGCACAATGGCTGGTTACGGTTCCTGGGACAATTTCACATCTCAAGCGATATATAACAATACAGTGGCTTAAAGATACGTCCTTTTTCTCAAGAAGCCTGCGTCCTATGGCAAAAGCTCTGCTTTTGGGAATCCTTGGCGTAGCAGCAGCACAGATAAACAACGGCCTCGACGCCCTATTCGCCCGTGCCGCCAGCGCCGAAGGCCCAGCATTTCTATGGTTTTCCTTGCGCCTGCAGCAGCTTCCACTTGCCCTCTTCGGAATAGCGATAACGGGGGCGATGCTTCCACCACTATCGCGAGCGATAAAAGCTAAAGATATGGAACGCTACCACCATTTTCTCGACTTCGGAATACGACGATGTGTCGCCATGATGCTTCCAGCGACACTATTAATAATAGTATCGGGGGTCTCTGCGGTAAATGTCATATACGGACGCGGGAATTTCAGCGTCGAAGACACCATAATGACAACGCGCTGCCTATTGGCATATTCTACTGGACTTATACCGATAACGCTTGTAATCCTTTTTTCCTCGGCGTTCTATGCCTTCAAAAACTACAAAACGCCGGCAATAACGACCGTCATCGCCGTCATTATAAACATTCTTTTGAATATGATCTTCGTATTCTTCTTGAAATGGGGAGCAGTAAGCATAGCAATAGCAACGAGTATCAGCGCATGGATAAACGCCGCCCTTCTCGCCTACAACCTGAAAAAATATCACGGAAACATCATATCAAAGAAAGCCATCACCTCTTTCGGCGCCGTAGCAATAGCAGGCGTCCTCGCCGCTACAGTGACGACACTACTAACATACCACCTACCATGGAACATACCGTGGACAATGGTCCTAACATACGAAATTCTGCCACTTCCGAGGACTATGATAATACAATGCCTCGCCTTCCTCACAGAAGCCGTGCCGTTTACGATAACCCTCGTCGCTGTCGCCTTCATCGTCAAAGCCCGCGATATTCTCGATATACTTCACTAAGTTCGAAGTTCGGTGTCAATAAACGCTCTAACTAGCGACAAAAAAAAACGGCGAAAACATCGATGATGCTTCCGCCGAAAAGGAGGTAGTTTTAATACCAGTGGTATTGCTTTTACTTCGTGTGTGCTAAGAATTCACAAACAACAGCGACGTTGACAGGCATCGGCAACGACACAAGGTCGTATTTCGGTGTTGCTAACATCGTTCCAGAAAAAGCGTCTTTGTTAAGAGAAAGATACTCGGGAACATCACGTCCACCTTCGAGGGCGTTAAGTACGCATGCTATCTTCCGTGACTTCTCTCTTATCGAGATCTCCATGCCTGGCTTCACTAAGAAAGATCTGATGTCGACCTTCTTGCCGTTAACTTGGATGTGTCCGTGGGCGACGAGCTGATGTGCCGCTAATATCGTCGGCGCAAGCTTTAGTCTGTAAACGATATTGTCAAGGCGCGACTCCAACATCTCAAGAAGAGTGTGTGATGTGTTGCCTTCACGACGTACAGCTTCGCGATAATAGCGAAGAAGCTGCTTCTCGCTGATCATCCCAAAAGATGCTTTTAGCTTCTGCTTCTCTTCAAGCTGAAGACCATAGTCGGACTTCTTGCGGCGGCGAGCGCCGTGCATTCCTGGAGGGTTCTGCTTGTGAAGCATAGGGTTACGTGCGCGGCCGAAGACGTTCGCTTGGAATCTTCGGGCTATCTTGTTTTTGGGTCCTCTGTATCGAGCCATTAATTCTCCTAAAGGGTTGTCATATAAAAATATAAAATACGCCATCAATCATACGGTGTTCGTCGTTTTTCTACAAGACCTTTTTATAGGTATTGTAACGTTTTTGTTGTGATGGTACTATATATCGTATCATAAACACTGATGTTACGCGCTAATCTTGCTTTAGTGGTGTAGCGAAAGGGGCAAGATGCAAGTACTTCTGACGAACCAAGCTCTGAAGAGCTGGGTGAGGAGGAATACGTAGCAGATTGTTCCTTGCAGCACGCCAATAAAGTGAGAGTAGCGCGTAAGGTCAGTTAAACAAACAAAACTACTCATTATGCCTACTACAATACGCGTCCTTAACGACAATTCCATCAACAAAATCGCTGCCGGCGAAGTAATCGAAAACCCCGCCTCTGTGGTGAAGGAACTTCTTGAAAATGCCCTCGATTCCGGAGCAACGGAAGTTTCTGTCGAGATAAAAGCTGGGGGCCGACAGCTTATCCGCATCCTCGACAACGGATGTGGGATGTCTACCGACGACGCCCTTCTAAGCCTCGAAAGGCATGCAACATCGAAGATTAGCGGTGTTGATGACCTCGAAGAAATCTCTACTATGGGCTTCCGCGGCGAGGCAATCCCCTCTATAGCGTCGATATCGAAGTTCGTTATGCTGACATGTCCTCATGGCGACGCCGAAGCTACCATGGTCACCGTCGATGGCGGAAAAATAATGTCATGCCGCCCAGCGGCGCGGTCACCAGGAACGACGATAGAGATCTCTTCGCTGTTCTTTAACGTTCCCGTAAGGAAAAAGTTCCAGAAAAACATCTCCCAAGACACCGGACAGATACATAAAGTCGTCGGAGCCCTTGCCCTTGCAAACCCTGGGGTTTCTTTCGACTTCATCGTCAATGAAAAAAAGCAGCTTTCCCTAAAGGCCTGGGATGACGTTTCTTTCACCGACAGCCTAAAAACTCGCATCGCTGACGTCCTTGGCAAAGAATTCTTGGAATCTTCGCGACATGTTTATCATCGCGAGGGAGACATTATCGTCGAAGGCGTCGTCGGCATACCTTCATATACAAGGCCAAACAGGTCGGGACAGCATATCTTCATAAATAAAAGACCTCTATCATCACCGACGGTGTCATACGCTGTAGCTGACGGATACAGCACGCGCCTAACAGAGAGGCGCTTCCCAGCTTTCCTTCTACATATTACCCTCCCAGGAAGCTTAATCGATGTAAACGTCCATCCACAGAAACGCGAAGTACGCTTCCACAACGAAAAAGCCATAAGAAAAACCGTATCCACTGGCGTCGATAAAGCCCTTATGAAGGCTTTACATCCTAAACACGATGGTATCGATTCTTCGGCGCCTACAGTATCACCAACATTCTCCCCTAGCGATTCCGCCCTCCCAAAAAATATGGCTTCTTTTTCGGTACCGACATTTCGCAACATCATTCCTGAGCCGGCATTTTCGACAGAAGACGTCCTCGACGTCATAACATTACCACAAGTCCTCGGCGTCCTCGGAGAATATCTCCTTCTCGATGCTTCGTCCCTCGACGCCACAAAAAAAGGACTTGCCATCGTCGACAGGCGACGCGCACAATTCCGTATCTTCTTCGAAGAGCTTATCGACGGCTCTTCACAGCGCGGGATCTCTTCTTTAGGAATACAAAACCTTCTAATTCCTATAACGCTAGAATTCTCTGCAGCAGAAGCCGTGCTCCTCAAGGAACATCTAGATATTCTCAATGGCTTCGGTGTCGGCATCAGAGATTTTGGCGGCAACGACTTCGTAGTCGATGCTATACCGCAGTCTCTCGACAGCGGTGATGTCGCTTCTTTCGTTGATGCCATTATCGAAAACCTCGGGGCTCCAGGGAAACTCAAAAAAGAACGTCGCGAAAAGCTCGCCGTTGCCGTCGCCAAGGCCGCGATACCGAAAAAAAATACGTTGACGGCCAACGACTCACAAAGTATCGTCAACACTTTAATGAAATGTAGCGATCCATACCAAACGCCACAAGGCGAGGCTATTGTCGCCACAATAACAGAAGAAGAGCTACAAAAAAAGTTCTACTGAAAAAGGAAAAAAGATGAATTTCAGCGCTCGAATCAAAAAAACACAAAATCTCATAGAAGAAAAAGGCTATAAAGCCCTGCTTATCGAAGAACCCTTAAACATCTTATATCTCACCGGGCTTGACATCTCGATGGGACAGCTTCTTATCGACACCTCTAGCGCCTCCATCTTAGTCGACAGCAGATACTACGAAGAATGTAAGAAATTAGGCACCATAGACGTCGTCGCCACGACAAAAACGGCGCTCGTCGAAGCTCTAACCAAAAAAAGTATAAAAAGTGTGACTGTTGATGGCGCCACTATGACATACAACTCCTTTATCGCTCTCGAAAAGAAGTTGTCCTCTAAAGATATCACCCTTGTCGCCGCCGACTCCCCGCTTAAAGAACTTCGTAGCATAAAAGACGCTGAAGAAATCAAATCCTTGCGCAATTCCGCCGCCCTTGCAGCACAAGGATGGGACTATGCATGCTCTATTCTTAAAGAAGGTATCACGGAAAAAGCCGTTGCCACAGAGATGGAAATTTTCTGGAAAAAAAATGGCGGGGAAGCACCTTCTTTCGAAAGTAATATCTCCTTCGGAGCAAACAGCGCACTTCCTCATCATCGTGCTGGAACGTCAAAACTCACGAAAAACAGCGTCATCCTTATGGATATCGGCGTCACCGTAGAAAACTACGCCTCCGATATGACACGTGTAGCATTCTTCGGCGACCCTAGCACAGAGATAACAAAGATCCATGACATTGTACAGCGAGCGCAAAAGGCCGCTTTAGAATTATGCCGCCCAGGAACGGATCTCGGCACTCTAGACAATGCCGCCCGCAACATTATCTCCGCTGAAGGATATGGTGAATATTTCTCACACGGACTCGGACACGGCGTCGGCCTCAACGTCCATGAAACACCCGTCGTAACGCACAAAGATCCGTGGTGCGACATAAAACTACAAGAAGGTATGGTTATAACTGTAGAACCTGGAATATATCTCCCAGATATCGGAGGTGTGCGCATCGAAGATACTATAGTGATAACAAAAGACGGCTACGAAAGCCTGACACAGCGCCCTACCGAAGCCATTGTCATCGAAGTTTAGCTACGACCTCTTTCAGTCCTTCGAAAAATATATCGATATCGCTTTCGTTGTTATATATCCCCAGCGACATCCGCGCTGTTGATGTCACGCCAAAACGCTCCATCGTCGGCTGTGCACAATGATGCCCTGTTCGTATCGCTACACCTTTAAAATCTAGCATCGTCCCGATGTCAAGAGAGTGAATACCATCGACGATAAAGCTTACAATACCAGAGCGTCTGGCTTTACAGGGGCCTAAAACCTTAAGCCCGTCGATACCGCTATTATCAAAACAATCTAAAGCATAACCCAAAAGTTTTTCCTCGTAGGAATGTATCGTTTCGATACCTTTATCCATAACATATTCGAGAGCTGCACCCAAACCAATAACCTCTGCTATCATAGGCGTCCCCGCCTCAAATTTCAAAGGCGGCTGCTGATACGTTGTTTTCGCCATCGTTACGATGTCAACCATATCGCCACCACCATGATATGGCGGTAAAGCCTCGAGGAGCTCCTTCTTACCATAAAGAATGCCTATACCCGTAGGGCCATAAACTTTATGTCCGGAAAACGCATAGAAATCGGCGTCGAGGTCTTGGACATCTATAGGATAATGCGGCGCTGCTTGTGCGCCATCGACGAGAGTTTTGGCACCAACATCATGTGCCATAGAAACCATTTCTTTAACAGGGAGTACCGTCCCGATAGAATTCGCCACATGACAAATTGCCACGAGTTTTGTCTTTGCACCAAGCATTTTTCTATACTCTTCAATGATAATCTCACCATTATCATCGACAGGAATAACACGCAAGACAGCACCGCGCTCTTCACACATAAGCTGCCAAGGGACGATGTTCGAATGGTGTTCTATCTCAGAAATAACAACCTCGTCGCCAGTAGTGATGAAAGATTTTCCAAAAGACGATGCTACAAGGTTTATGCTTTCTGTCGTTCCCCTTGTGAAGACTATGGTGTTTTCTGATGGGGCGTTGATGAAATTTTTAACGACTCCCCTTACAGCATTATAACGTTCCGTTGCGTGTAGCGAAAGCTCATATATGGCACGATGTACGGTGGCATACTCGTTGCGATAGAAATCCGACATCGCAGAAATAACTTTCTCAGGCTTATGTGTCGTCGCTGCAGAGTCTAAATAAACAAGGGGCTTACCATGCATCGTAGATTTAAGCATGGGAAAACCGTCGCGGACAGCGATGAAATCAATGGCGTCGTTCATGATGATATAAACCTCCGGGCTTTATCTTCTAATACTCTTCGTAACGAATCAAGGGGTATGAAGTCAAGGACCTCTTTGTTGAAACCATATACCAACAAACTCCGCGCCTCGGAAAGCGATAGACCTCGTGACCGCAAATAAAAAATCTCTTCGTCGTCGAGAGCTCCAACAGTGGCACCGTGAGAAGCTTTTACATCGTCGGCGAAAATCTCCATAGAAGGAAAAATATCGGCAATAGCATCGTCGCCCAACAAAATATTCTTGTTCTCCTGTCGCGCATCGGTATCATGAGCTTCGCTGCCAACAATAACTTTTCCAACAAACGAAGACCTGCTGGCATCGTTACAAACGCCTTTGTAAAGCTGACGAGAGACCGTTGAAGGCGCGCGATGATCAACGATGTTATTGATATAAACGCCGTCATTGCCTTCTAATAGCCAACCCCCAGAACAATATGCTGCAGCGTTGTCTTCTTCGAGAATAACTTCGCTGTCATAACGAACGCAGCTACCACTATCGACGACAGTAATACTTTTAAAAATTCCGTCTTTTTTTACTCGAGCCCGGACACTTTCAAACTGCCAAGAGGCATTTTTCGATGACGTCATAATATGGTGAACTCTCGCTCCAGCATCGACAACAAAATCATGGACGCCACTAGCAAAGCTGTCGGAAGCGCTGTTGTTTGTGTGTGTATATAATGTAACAGAAGAATTTCTCCCAGCAAAAAGATGTACTCGAGGAAAAGTCATCGTAACATCAGATTTCGTTGTCATCAACACATGCAAAGGAACGTCTACAGAAACATCGGGAGGAATATAAATAAAAACGCCATCGCCAGCAAACGCGCCGTTAAGTAACACAAAAGGGTCTTCCTCGTTGTCTAAATTTTTAATATGTCCTCTGAAAAAAGCAGCATACCTTTTAAAAGCCTCTTCAAGAGGAGCAATAATAACTCCTTCATGTAAAGCACCAATTTTTGACAAACGAGGACTATATGCTCCATCAACAAAGAGAAGAACACTGTCAGAACACTCAGGAAAAATTCCTTCGAGGATTTCTTCGGCATGCGCTTCTTTACTATAAACGTTGCTATATGAAGACTTATAAAGGTCACGAAGAGGTACTCCTTTAAACTCTGTAGTGCTTCCACTAGGAAGGCCTTTGCAGCAAAAACTTTTCCATGCGGCAGAGCGGAACTTGTGAAGGCCATCGCCAGAAACGGCGCTATAACACTCAGCGATGCTCTTGTAAAACGGGCCTCCTTCTGCAATGTAATGCTGCTTTACATTTTTTTTACTCACTTCCCTTCTCCTTCGGACTCAAAAAGTTTGCCGTAACCTTTTTTCTCAAGCTCGCAGGCAAGGCCTGCTGTCCCAGACTGCACTATTTTTCCATCCATCATAATATGAACATAATCTGGGGTGATATAATCAAGAAGACGCTGGTAGTGTGTTATCAATAACAGGCATTTTTCTGAAGACATCACCCTATTAACTCCGCTTGCTACTATACGAAGGGCGTCGATATCAAGACCAGAATCTGTCTCGTCCAAAATCGCTACTTTAGGGTCTAGTATCGCCATCTGCAAGATCTCGTTACGCTTCTTTTCACCACCGGAAAACCCCTCATTGACATTACGTTCTTTAAACTCGGATCTTATCTCCATAGCTTTCATTGTTGCGCTGAGATACTCGGAAAAGTCCTCTTGGGAAAGCACCTTTTTCCCCTGGGTTTTACATATAGAATTATATGAGGTGCGAAGGAAAAGCTCATTGGTAACACCGGGAACTTCGACGGGATACTGAAATCCCATAAAAATTCCGCAATGGACACGCTCTTCAATGCTGAGGTCAAGGATATTCTTCCTATCAAAAAGGACTTCTCCATCAAGAATTTCGTATGCGGGGTGTCCGGCGATAGCCTTCGCAAGAGTGGACTTTCCTGTGCCGTTAGGCCCCATGATAACGTGTATTTCACCTTTTTGTATCTTCAATGTAAAGCCCTTAATGATCTCTTTACCATCGACGGCGACGTGAAGGTTTCGTATCTCAAACATATTCTTTATCCTACTGAGTTTTCTAATTTTAAAGTAAGTAGCTGCCTCGTCTCTGTGGCAAACTCCAGTGGCAGTTCTTTGATAACGTCTTTACAGAAACCCCCGACGATCATCGTTATCGCCTCTTCGCGCGATATTCCTCTTGTCTGCAGATAAAACAGCTGATCTTCGTTCATTTTAGACGTCGAAGCTTCATGTTCTACTTCGCTCGAAGTATTGCGCACCTCTATCACTGGGAAGGTATTCGCCGAGCATTCATTTTTTATAAGCATGGAGTCGCATTGTGTATAGTTACGGGCGTTTTTAGCATTCTTTCCTATCTTCACAACGCCTCTATAGCTGTTATGTGATTTATCGGCAGAAATCCCTTTAGACACTATCGTCGACCGTGTATTTTCGCCGAGGTGTATCATCTTCGTTCCTGTATCGGCCTGCATCATACCGTTGGTAAGCGCCACGGAATAAAATTCTCCTACAGACCCTTTGCCTTCGAGGATACACCCCGGATATTTCCATGTTATCGCAGCACCAACCTCAACTTGCGACCATGATATTCGCGAGTTCTTGCCTTTGCACAGCCCGCGTTTCGTCACGAAGTTATACACCCCGCCTTTCCCAGTAATAGGGTCTCCGGGATACCAGTTCTGCACCGTAGAGTATTTTATTGTGGCATCATCGAGAGCGACAAGCTCGACAATAGCGGCGTGGAGCTGGTTGGTGTCATACATCGGCGCTGTACACCCTTCGAGGTAGCTCACCGAAGACCTCTCTTCGGCGATGATAAGGGTGCGCTCAAATTGTCCTGCCGTCTCATCGTTGATACGGAAATATGTCGAAAGCTCCATTGGACACGTCACACCTTTGGGGATGTAGACAAAAGATCCGTCGGAGAAAACCGCAGAATTCAGCGCTGCGAAGAAATTATCTCCCGGAGAGACGACGCTGCCGAGATAGCTCTCAATAAGGTCGGGATAGCGCTGTACTGCTTCTGATATAGAGCACAACACAACGCCCGCCTTGCTAAGTTCTTCTTGAAACGTCACCCCTATCGATACGGAATCAAAAACCATATCAACGGCGACATTGGTAAGGCGCTTCTGCTCTTTTACGGGGATCCCTAGCCTTTCGAAGGTACGTAAAACTTCAGGGTCTACCTCATCAAGGCTATTGAGTTTTGGTTTCTTCTTTGGAGAAGAGTAGTAACATATTTCTTGATAGTCAATATTAGGATAAGTGCCATTGAGCCAATGTGGCTCCTCCATCTTCTTCCAGATGTCAAAAGCCTTAAGACGGAAATCTCTGAGGAAAGAAGGCTCCCCCTTCTTCTCCGAGATGAGACGTATCACATCTTCATCAAGGCCTTTGGCAATGGCGTCTTTCTCGACGTCGGTGACAAAACCATACTTATATTTTTTGCTATCTTCGGGTGAATCCACCATTTATCTCTCTATCGATGTATAAAAACATATGAAATATAACATATTATCGCTTTTCATACAAAAAATGGTTTTTAATTTTTAGCCCGCGATTGCAACAGCATCCTGCAGTCTAGCGGCACAATACGGCTACGAAATCCAAAAATTATACCAATTTATATATAAGCCTGGTTATCTCGTCGAGCCAAGACATCGAAAATGCTCCGATATAGCGTATTATCGCAAACCACCCCAGCCACAGAATCCCCACGCCAAAAAGAGCTTTAAGTGGCATGCCCAAAAACACCATCTGAACTTGTGGCGCCAAGCGGTTGGCTATACCAAGGAATGTGTCAGTCATAAGCACTATAAGTAACGCCGGCATTGCAAGCCTCACTGACGATATGATAATAGTATTATAAAGCAAAAGTATCTGGTCCCAAAACGGCGACCCTTGAGCAATAAGCTTGCTGTTGAAAAACTGATCGACAGGAAGAAGCTGAAACGACTCCATTACAGTGTCAATAAATAATATCGGCCCGTTAAAGGAAAAGAAAAGATATACCGTAAAAACATTGAGAAATAGCCCTATAGGCGAGCCCATATTTTGAATTATAGGGTCATTAACCTGAAAACTCGCTGCGCCGCGTTGGTGATCGATAAAAATTCCACCGGTCTCAGCAACGACAAAGGGCACGGAAGCAATAAAGCCTATGACAAGACCCAAAAACGCCTCTTTGATAAAAAGAAAAACAAGCATCATATTAAACTGTAACGGCACCGTCGCCTGTGCTAAAACATAAGGAAAAGCCACAGCAAAAAGAGCGATACCAAGGCCTGCTTTAACAGGGTGAGGAAGAAGCTTTGCTCCTAAAAACGGGGCAAGAGCTATTATCGGAAAAAGACGCGCTATAGTAAGAATAAAAAGCGATGGAAGAAACGTCATATACTCCCGAACAAAAGGGTGCATAAGAACATAGTCGATATAATCCGGTGATAAATAGTCAAACTTCATACTGACACCCGTGATGCGTTCACTCCACCCACGTGGGGAAGTTTGTAAATATCGTCATAGCAAATTGCATTATCTGCGATCCAAGCCACGCTCCTAATATTATTAGCGTAAGAGTCACAGCTACAAGCTTTACCGTGATAGAAAGCGTCTGCTCTTGTATCTGCGTCGCCGTCTGAAATATCGCAACAGTAAGGCCCAATACCATACTTATAAGAACCGGAGGCCCAGAAAGAATAAGAATAAGAAGAAGGCCTTGATATGCCGACTGTACAATCTGCGATCCAAACATTCACTCATCCCCACTATTTAAACGTTGCAACAAGACCTTGAACAAGAAGCGTCCAGCCGTCGAGCATCACCAGCAAAAAAAGCTTCAAAGGCATCGATATCGTCACCGGCGATAACATCATCATACCCATAGCCAAAAGAATATTCGCCGTAACAAGGTCTATAACAAAAAACGGTATGTATATCAGCGCACCAACCTCAAAGGCAACCTTCAGCTGACTGGCGATATACGTCGGTATCAAAACGATAAAATCGTTGATAGAAAGCTCCGCACGATATTCAATAGGAAGGATCTTATACGTCATACGATAAAACGACCGCTGATGGTCGGGAATGACGTTCCTCATAAGATACTCGCGATATGGCTCACTGGCAGCCTTGGCGACAGTAATAAGAAACTCCGAAGAATTGGTGTCGACAATAGAAGTCGGAACATTCTCGCTGTTGATAAGATCTTCGGCGGCCGTGTACATCTGCAACATCGTTGGAAACATAATATATATGCTCAAAAGAAAAGCAATGCCATTAACGACCTGGTTCGGTGGTGCCTGCTGAGCACCAAGGGCATTACGCAACAGTGATAAAACCACTACGATCTTTATGAACGCTGTCAGTATCATAATAATGAATGGTAACAACGCCATAAGAGTAAGAGCTACCGCTTGTGTAACTAAAGATGGCCCCTTGAACGTGTTAAACTCCTGAAGCATCCTCGCCGTCTTCTCAGCAGCCGGGTCAGCAATGCTCTGAGAAAAAAGGTTTATAGGAACAAGCCACCATACACATATAGCAATAAGAACCAAAAATATAAATTTTGGAGAACATAGTCGCGATCGTATCATAAAAGCCTCTATTTTTCTTTTTGTACTACCTTCTGAAACGCTGCCTCAAGACGACGCCATTGGTTGTCTATCTGCGCGTTTATAATACCTGCCTCTGTCTCTATAATACACCCGCCAGGAGCAACATCTTCTCTCTCTTGGATAGAAAGGCTCTCAAGGCGCTCGAAAATCTGATTTAGCCTGGACTTGTTCTTATCGAGAACCTCTTTGTCGTTTTTGTTGACGTATATAATTATCTTCTGATGCTGCGACACGGCTCGTAGCGTATTGGAAACAATATTAACAATAGCTTCTTCGTTAAGAGACATCTCATCACCAACAATCTTCTTCGCCGCTTTTATCGCTATCGGTATGATGATTTTCTCCATCTCCCGACGAACCCTTCTTCGCCTCTTCTCGAGAAGAATTATCTGCTCGTTCCACCGCTTCTGCCCCTCAGCAAAACCTTCTTCCTGGGCCGCCTCTTTGAGCCTCTCACACTCCTCGGAAACCTCTTTCTTGTAACGCTCAGCATCGTCGTCGACCTTCTTAAGCATCTCCTTAGCGCTAAAAACTGCCGAAATGTCTTCTTTGGGGATAACCTTCTCCTCCGAAGAAAGATGTACGTCACCGCTGTATATCAAAGAAAAAAGCTTGCTCTCTTTAACCATCCTACATCCTCAAAAAAGTTATAATATTATGAACCTGTAAACGAACAGAAGCAACAACATCACTGTTAACAACTTTCGATATGCTTCTCTCAATAAAAACCGCCCTTCCAATGTCGAGGTGGTGACACAAATGCCATATAAAAGCAGGGCTTTCCTCAGACACAGCAAAAGCAAGACGCATAAGACCACGACGATGCAGTGTCGCCCTAAGCTTCATGGTATCACCATCCCAACTCCGAAGATTAAGCTCTGGAAACGTCGCCTTGTCTTGGTCGCGAGAACACCTTTTAAGATAGCGTCGCTGTGGCGGAGAAAGCATACTATAAACTTTCTTCAAAACTCCCCTATCAACAATTAGTGGCACCTCACGAGCAAGGTCATAAAGTCCTAAAAAATCTATGACCCTAACAAGCATACGTTTGTCACATGTCAATAAAGATGAAAGCTCCGAAGAAGATAACCACTCAACAGGAAAGTTTTTTTCTTCATCGAAAAAAGAAAAAAGATAATCGATAAAAAACGCTCTTATCTTATTGGGAAGCAGCTCCTTTTTACATTCTCTCTTCAACAACATTCCAAGGCCACGAAGCTGTGAGTCTGTCAAAACAGAAAAAATCTTACCGTGAATCTCTTCGGGGATCTTAGATATCACGTCCGAGATCCACGAATAATGCATAGTAAAAAGAGCCTCTTGAGAAAAGTTCGCCACAGCCATTGCTTTATCGCTATCAAGCGACATATCAACAACAGCGCTGCGCTCCTCCTCAGGCAAAAAACTTAGCAGCGCCGAACCATCATCACTATAGCGATTAAGTAATACCGATAACATCGCTGTGCTCTTAGAGCATGCAATCCCCATCGCTATTCTTCCTCTTCGGGCTCTTCTTTCTCTTCGGGTTCTTCAGCTATAGTAGGCTCTTCAACAACGCCCTCTTCAACAGGCTTTTTCTCAATAGCCACCTCTTCAACAGGCTCTTCCTCAACAACAGTCTCTTCAGGAACTTCTTCTGCGTTCTTTTCTTCGACCTCTTCGGCCTCTTCTTCAGTTTTGTCAACAGAACCCTCCTCAAAAGCCTTTAAGCTGAAAAGGGTGTGGAAACCTCCAACTTGATGTAATAGAGGGAATATCTTCCACACTATCCAGATAAGAATAAAAAGTACTAGAATAACAATGATAGAAAAGGTAAAGAAAATCGTACGAAAACGACCCACAGAATCTTTGTCAACGATGACAGACCATATCTTTGCATAATCGCGATCTCCACCAATACTATCTTCACCAGAAACAATATCTATGGCACTAAGAAATCGTGATTTGTCGGAAATAACGGTGACGTTTTCAAAACTCAAACCATTGATACTACTCGCAACAAGTCTCTTGATCTTGGGAATAAGATGGGCATTTGGATCGTCGAGAATGCCTTGGTGTTTGACGTATACCGATGCTGTAACAATACCATCATCCTCCTGACCAAACTCACTTACTTCAGGAAATGAAAGCTGTATGTCAGCATCTATAACACCATCGATCTTTCGTATCGTATTAGCAAGCTGCTCGGCAAGACCCGCCTGATACCGTATCTTGGCGTCAGACTCCGAAGAGACAAGCCCCGACTTAGCAAAAAGCTCCAAAAGCGTTTGACCTTTCTTCCTAGGAAGCCCCGCCACATTAAGCATCGCCATTGCATCCGTAGCACGCCGCGATGACACTGATACGTCCCACAGAAGTTCTTTTCCAGCACCACCACTATCGGCATTCTTTATCTTAATAGCCCTTATATCTTTGCTCGCAAGAAAAACGATTACCTCGTTAGCCTCACGCTCAGAAACAGAGTTTACAATAGAAACCTGTCTGTTACATGACGTCAATATCCCAACAAATAACGCACATACAACAAAGAGATTAACGCCACAACATACTGTATTAAAAAATGTTTTTTTGTTCTTCATACTGCCCTCAATATATTACCATCGTTTTATATATCACACACTACCACACAACCTGTATTAATACCCAAAAAATCTTTATGTTTTTAAGAAAACAATCAATGCCATAAAAAAAACCATCCCTCACAAAAAGGAATGGCTTGCTGCTATACGTCTTATACGTCACATTATTCAATACTAAAACTCGTATATCTCTCTTGAATTTCCCTGTATTCTATAGACATAGAATCCACTCGGCCAACACCGGCATCGAGCATCTCAAAAAGACGCTCTACATCGTCGCGACTCCCCTGTACAAAAATCTCTACACTACCATCAGAACAGTTTCTCACGTTTCCAACAACACCAATCTCCTCAGCATAACGCTTCGTCATGTCACGAAAAAACACACCCTGAACATGGCCATAAACAAAAGCGTGAGCCTCAACATACTGCCCCATAACATCTCCTTCATTCATCAGCACAACTCTGTTTTATAAGATTCCACACAGCTTCCTTCGTCTCTGCCTTCATTAAAGCTCCACGAAATTCGCTGGAACGCGGCAGCCCCTTAAAATACCAACAACCAACTCGCCGCATCTCAAGGAGAGCCTTCCTCTCTTCTTTATACTCAAGCATATAAGAAAAATGACGGGCTAAAGCACTACGACGCTCTTCTGTAGAATGCTCCAAAATGTCTCCTCCCTTCATGTACCTTTCAATATCCTCCGCAATCCACGGATTTCCTAACATGCCACGTGCAACAAGAATGCCATCACAACCAGTATTATCAAACATCGCTTTTGCTGAAGGACCATCAAAAATATCTCCATTACCAATAACAAGCATATTCTTAGCGGCGGCTTTACATGCTTTGACCCACTCAAAATTAACACTACCAGAATACCCCTGGGAACGCGTCCTTCCATGAATAGTAATCGCTACAGCGCCAGCATCCTCAACAATGCGTGTTATCTCTTCAATATTAACCCCTTCGTTATTCCAGCCCGCTCTAATTTTTACCATCACAGGTATATTCACAGCTGAAACCATCTGCTCAACAATATCCCCTATTCTCTGAGGGTCTTTTAACATCCCAGAACCACTTCCATCACGTATAACTTTGTCAACAGGACATCCACAGTTGAGGTCTATAACATCAAAACCCTTGTCCTCGATAATTTTCGCAGACTCACCAGCAATAGCCGGGTTGCTACCAACAAGCTGCGCTCCTATAGGATGCATGTCGTCACTATAATCAAGATACCCAAGCGTCCCTTTATGACCACGAACAAGCGGCTCCATCTTGACCATCTCACAAAATATAAGACCTTCATGATACTCGCGAGAAATCCTACGAAAAGGGAAATCCGAACACCCAGACATCGGTGCGTATATTATATTATTCCGAAGAATAAGATCCCTAAGACAAAATGGTGATGAAAATCCTGACATCAGATAATTATTCTCATGATAATGCTTTCGAAAAAACGCAGCGCAAAAAACGCCACTATAGGACTGATATCAATCCTGCCAAGCGGTGGTATAATACGACGAAAAATAGAAAGGTATGGCTCAGTGTAATACGTAATAAATTGCATAAGCTTGTGCTTTTTCAACTCCGGTATCCATGAACCAAGAATGCGCGCAAAAAGCATGAGCGTATATACAAGAAAACAAATGTGTAGAACATAAACAAGAAAAAACATAATTCCACCATAAAAAATAATATTGATAACTGCTGTTGCGCGCTAATCTTGCTTTAGTGGTATAGCGAAAGGGGCAAGATGCAAGTACTTCCGACGAGCCAAGCTCTGAAGAGCTGGGCGAGGAGGAATACGCAGCAGATTGTTCCTTGCAGCACACCAATAAAGTGAGAGAAGTGCGTAACGTCAGTGATAAATCATTTTACCATGTACCCCTTTTTTTACTCCAGGAGTATTACCCATGATTGCCACCTAATCTCGCCAACCACCATATTTTAGAAGCCCCTCTGTTGATTTACATTCCTCGTCCAGCTCTAAAGAACGCGCTTCGGCATGTAAATCAACATCTAAATCACTAAAATACCGTGATAGACGAGATTAGGTGACAATCATAGGTATTAAGCTTTGATAAAATACACACTTTGTCGTAAAATAATACTGCTTTTATAACAGTACTATTATTAATACCTTAGAAAGATAATCGCGATGACTCAGAATAATATCATAGGGATAGACATTGGGACTTCTTCTGTTAAAACTGCCTATATCCAGCAAAGGAAAGGCGGCTTTACCGTAATAGCCCTTTGCGAAGACGTCGCTACCGATGTAAAGCAGCTTAACAATACATGTCGTGACGCCATCGCCCCACACAAAGATGCTGTTATTATTTCTCCGCTCGACACGCCATCTATTCTTATCAGATCTCTCGAGATTCCTATCACAAAGCCTAGCGACCTTCACGCCGCTATTCCATTCAAAGCTGAGCCACTACTTCCTTTCCCGCTAGAAGATGGACTTCTTGAAAATCTTGTTATCGAAAAAAGAGAGTCCTCAACACTTATTACCCTTTTTGCCGTAACAAAAACAACTGTCGATCAATATTTATCAGAGCTTAATAATTTCGACATCGAGCCTGATATCATTTCATGTGTTCCGCAGGCTCTTGCTGCGTTTGTTCATGAATTTTCTTCTTCCAACGAAGAGGTTTCTTTAATAATACACCTTGGCGATAAAACAACAACATGCGCCACTTCCTTTAAAGGAAAAATACTCGCATCTCGATCTATATCTCTAGGTTCCAACGACATCACATCCGCCATCATGTCCGACAAAAGCCTCAGCGCCAGCGAAGCCAAGTTGTTTTTCTATGAAAATTTTGACTTTACAGACATCGATGCCAGCGACCTTTCCCTCACTCTTTCTATTGTTGACTCTCTTAAAAACGAATTAGTAAAAACCGTTTTATCACTAGAAACCAGCACAAAAAAAATACTTTCTTCGGTATTTATATCCACAGGAAATTTCTCCTTGTCAAGCAACACCCCTTCTTTCCTCGAGACGGCTCTCACAAAAAAAAATCTCCTTCTTTCTTATCCTACATCGACAATAAAAAACCATCCCGACTGCCACCGCTTCGCCGTACCACTAGGCCTTGCTATTAGCGCAACAAAAAACAACTCTGACACAATAAACTTCCGCAAAGAAACATTTTCCCATCCGCGACCATTACGTCATATCAAAAAAGCACTGATTTCATATCTTTCACTTTCCGCCCTCTTAACAATCTCCCTTTTCACTTTAGGGAAAGGCATGCTTCATCATCAAGAACAACAACTTCAACATTCATATTCCTCCTTTGTCGAAACATATAAAGAGTCTCTCTCTCTCTCAACAGCTTTAAATAATACCAAAGAAGAAGGGAGCCTCTCTTCATCACACATAAACCTTAGTTTTTTATCTTCTAGTCTCTCTGATTTCGAATCAACAATATCCGGAATTCGTGACGACTACACGCTATTTCCTTCGGTGCCCCGCGTATGTGACCTTCTTGCATGGCTAAGCACACGACCATATATCGTCAGTATCAACGAAGAGACGAAAGAAAAATCTGCGCTTATCTCCCTAGAAAACCTTACGTATACCATGGTAAAGCGCCCAGGACCGGCAAAGAAAAAAGACCCGTACCTCGTTAAAGTAAAGCTATCATTCTCAACACCAACACCTCGTATAGCGCGAGAATTTCACCAGGCTATACTAGAAGACACCTCCTTTATCAATAATAAATATGACGTATCATGGAATACCGGAAAAGACAGCTATACAATATCTTTCTACTTAAAAAATAAAAAAGTAGGCACCTAATCATTATGACTATCCCTTCGCACATACGAACTTTTATAGCTCTTATAATTATAGGTCTTGCCATGCCAACAACAGCAATATCTTATTACATTGTAAAAAAGCACTCGCTCTCTTCTATAGAACAAAAACTAGACTATCTCCAACGTTTTGCTACCGAAAAAACAAAAAAACAAACCGTCAATACGCTAGTAAAAAAAAAATATAATGATACTGATGATAATTATATCGACAAACACCTCGAAACCTTAGTCTTTTTAAAAAATGAAATCGCCGCTCTTGAAAAAAATATTGCCAATGATGCCTTCACTAATAAAACATCGGCACAAAAAAGACTCTCGTTCTTGTTAGGCACAGAAAACAAGCTCCTTTTCTCCGAAAGCTCTATCCTTTCATACAACAATATCCAAGAAACTGTAGAAACTCTCAAACACCATGTTGAAGTCGACAGCGAAAACATAACAACAATACTCTCCGCTATCGAAGGACTGTCTCTCGACAACACCCCTATTCCTCCCAATAAGCCTCAGTTGATCATCACCGATTTTTCGATTACAAAACAACATAAGCCAGGACGACAAGAGACTTTCGATCTGTCATTAAACCTTCTTAAAAGAGAATACTCATGAAAATACCACCATATATATCAAAAACCTTGCTTATCATTATTATGCCTCTGTTTTTAATAGGATGCTCATCGATAAAAACAAAAGAAAACCCTACACACCTCTCTCGCGTCCATATCATCGACAATAATGGTTTCACTGAAACAATACACTCTAAAGAAAGGTTGACATCATTACGAAATATTAACTTCCTAAAATCTCAGCCATACCAGAAAGTTCTACGTACATTTCAACGTAATAAATCAGGCTCCACAAAATCAATAATAACAACATACTACGACCACGGACAAATCAAACAATATCTCGAAGTCGTCGATTCACGCGCATACGGCGTCTATAAAGAATGGCACCACAATGGTGTTGTAAAGCTAGAAACTCGCGTCATCGGAGGTGTCAGCGATATCACCCCTTCAGCAGAAAAAAGCTGGGTTTTCGATGGCACAAGCCGAGCGTGGTCTGAAGAAGGACACCTACTTGCCGAGATCTACTACGAAAAAGGCGAACTTCATGGTTTATCAAAACGATACCACCTATCAGGCGTCGTACACGAAGAAACCCCATATCACCACAACGCTTTACATGGCACAACAAAGATTTTTCGTGCCGATGGCTCCCTCTTTTCACAAGCTGAGTTTTCCCAAGGAGAAAAACACGGTACATCATTTCAATATTGGAAAAATGGCTCTGTCGCTGCACAAGAAAATTACAGCAATGGCTCTCTTATGTCAGGAAAATATATCGACAATCTTGGAATAATACGCTCTGAAATTGTCGGTGGCGAAGGGTTCCGCTCTATCTTTAAAGGAAAAATTCTCGCAGAACAACATGAATATAAACACGGAAAGCCTGAGGGGCTCGTTACCATCTTCGATGAAAATAGCACTCCCCTTCGCACATACCACATAAAAAATGAAGTTAAACACGGCGAAGAAATAGAGTTCTTTACTAAAGTACCAAAAACACAACAAAAACTCTCAATAAATTGGTCTGAAGGGAAAATACAAGGACTTGTAAAGACGTGGTATGATAACGGCATACAAGAAAGCTCTAGAGAGATGAGTATGAATAAAAAAAATGGCATCAGCACAGCATGGTTTCGCAATGGAAGCCTCATGCTCATCGAAGAATTTCAAGACGACGTCCTTCTCCGTGGCGAATACCATAAAAAAGGTGAAAAATACCCCGTTTCTAAAGTCACCGGCGGCAACGGAGAAGCAACTCTCTATGACCCTGACGGCAACTTCCTAAAAAAAATCATATATGTCTCAGGCCTTCCCGCAGGAACATAAAATATCTCTTGACGATTAAGGATGAAAAAGCGTTAATAATAGCGGTTTTTATATGTATACAATCAAAAGGAGAGAAGCTATGACCCCAGCAGAAGAGAAATCACGAAAAGCAGCACTAGAAAACGCTATATCACAGATAAAAAAACAGTTTGGAGAAGGCGCTATTATGTCGCTCGGCAGCCACTCGGCATCAAGAACTGCTGAAGTCATAAAAACAGGGGCCATAACCCTTGACTTAGCTCTAGGTATCGGAGGTGTTCCACGAGGCCGTATCATTGAAGTATATGGCCCTGAATCGTCAGGAAAATCAACTCTTGCCACACACTTCGTCGCTAATGCACAAAAAAACGGCGGTCTCGCTGCATATATCGACGCTGAGCATGCTCTAGACCCAGGATACGCTGCTAAAATAGGTGTTAATATTGATGACCTGCTTATCTCACAACCAGACAGTGGTGAAGAAGCTTTAAATATCGCTGAAACACTAGCAAGATCCAATGCTGTCGATATCGTCGTTATCGACTCCGTAGCTGCCCTCGTACCAAAAAGTGAGCTAGAGGGTGAAATCGGAGACTCGTTCGTCGGTCTACAAGCACGCTTGATGTCACAAGCGCTGCGAAAGCTGACGTCAACACTAGCAAAATCAAACACATGCGCCGTCTTCATCAACCAGATCCGTGAAAAAATCGGTGTTATGTTCGGAAACCCAGAAACAACATCCGGAGGACGCGCTCTTAAGTTTTACTCTTCAATACGCCTAGACATACGCCGTATCGGCGCAATAAAAGGTTCTGGTGGCACCCCAGACACCGGAAACCGCGTGCGTGTAAAAGTCGTAAAAAATAAAATGGCCCCACCATTCAGAACTGCAGAATTTGATATTTTGTTCAACGAAGGAATATCACAAGCAGGATGCACTCTCGACCTCGCCGTAGAACACGAGATCGTAGACAAAAAAGGTGCGTGGTTTAGCTACAACGGTGAAAGACTAGGACAAGGACGTGAAAGCGTTAGAGATCTCCTCAAAAACAACGAACCCCTGCTCAGTGAGATAGAAGAAAAGGTGCATAACGCCATAGCGCCTACTGAAACGCTTGAAGCAAAAGAAGAAAAAGTTCTGGCTGAAGTATAAAATAACTGCTGTTACGCGCCTGTCTTGCTTTAACCCATGATTGCGCGTAACAGCAGTAAAATAATATAAACTAGGAGAGCCCAATGAAACACATACATCGATCACGCAAAAATAAAATGGTTGCCGGCATCTGCGGCGGCATTGCCGAAATGTATTCGTGGGACCCCTCCATCGTTAGGCTAGCTTTCGTTTTTCTCGCTCTAGCAACAAATATAATGCCTCTAGTTGTAACATATGCCCTCGGATGGTTCATCATTCCAATAAAAACACACAACGCTCAATCACCACGTAAAAAATAAGCGTACTCATCCCTTCCAGACGTTTCAATATCAAGAAGTTTCGACTGCTCGTGATATGACGAGCCAGCTAAAATACCTCGACCATCAGAACCTAAAAAAACAGGCACTTCTTTGTTTTGTAAAGCCTTAACTTTTTTATGTAAATCCACCAACGAAACATCACAAAGAACTCTGTTTGACTGTATGTTAGCGTGAAAACATGGAGTGATATATGGATTCGAAATAATAATATCTGCCCAATCTTCAGTAATATAAGCAACATGCCCAAACTCAAGCTTTAATGGCTTTGTATAGGAAGTAATAACATGACGAAGAGCGTCGTAAAAAACGCCTTCGTTCCCTGCCTCAAAAGCATGTAAAACGAGGCTTGTCGAGTGCTCTGAAGCATATTCAAAAAGATCTCGAAGACGCTGTTCTATATCCCCTTGGCTGTAAAGAGGCTTTACATTGGTCGCGCCGTTACCCTCTCCAATACTTCCTACAACATCTATAGCTTTAATAGCGTTTTTTTCAAGAAGTCTCTGACTGTTTTCTGTTACGACAACACCGTCTTTAAGCAAAACCTTTCTCTGTAAAGCAACATTATAATAAAGCTCTGTTCCATAGCGTTTGGCAAGAGAATAAAGACGTGTATGTTTATCCCTTTGACTTGGCTCAAAAAAGCGACGCGTCATCGTTGCCGATATCACCTCGCGATTACAAAGCGGCTCTTCATTAAAATATCGCTCAAAAATTCTCTCTACAACCTCTGGCGAAAGGGCAAGAAGAATGTTTTTTCTCAACGTTTCTATGTATTTATATGTCGCACGCCGTAATTGAATGTCATCTATACCATCATCAAATGAAAGAAGTTTTTCAAGCGCTACCTTCTTATCAGAATCCAACGTTTCACATAATTCTGAAAGCGTATATGTCAGGCCCTCCGATCGTATAATATTATCAGTGTCGTCATCAATAAAACCTAGCGACTCATTTAAAAACAGCTGAACGTTATCAGGAATGGCAAAAATGGCATCGGCTTCTTCCGCGAAATTCCTTGGAAAGGGGAGTGACTGAAGGTGTTCGTGAAAATTCGATGCCTTTAAATCAACACCAACAAGAAAGATGAGGCTAATAAAAAACCATAAAAGGCGCTGAATTACCGTATTATATAATTTCAACACCATGCTCCTCTGCAAACGTCTTGGCTTTATTGGCAAGAAAAGCTGTCAAGCTAGAAAACTCATCAGAATCTATATGTAAAGCCATTATTATTTTTTCCAAAGATTTTATCTCTTCGCACAACATTTTCACTGTCTTTTCTATCCCTATTTGTGAGGCTATATTAACAGTTTTTTCATTGTCATTATCCTGGTTTACATCTTCTAGATCATCTTGCATCTGAAATGCCATGCCAAAATGCCACGCTGCTTTTTTTACAAGATCGAGTTTTTGTATATCACCGCCGCTGAAAAGCCATCCGAAAACAAAAGATATCTCAAAAAGTGTTCCTGTTTTTTTATGTATTACATCCTGAAGTGTTGAGGTGGCGTAATCTGGTGGATATATATCCAGAAACTGTCCTCCTGTTGCCCCTTGTATTCCAGTGTTATATGTGGCATTTTCTAGTGCAAGACAACATATTTCAGCGGCATTATTAGAGTGTGGCGCATCTGATGTTTTAAGGGACTCGGTGTTTTCATAAATAGCGCGATATCCTGCTCCAATAAGAGCATAGCTTGCCAGAAGAGCTGTTGCTTCATTATATTTTTTATGAAGGGAGGGTTTGCCTCTGCGCATGTCATCATCGTCCATACAAGGCAGGTCATCGGCAATCAATGACGCCGTATGAAAGAACTCAACTCCAAGCGCAACGAATGTCACGTCTACATTACTTTTTAATGCCTTGTTTATCATCATAACAAGTGCTGGACGAAATCGTTTTCCTCCGTTACAAAGGGCATATTCACAAGCATCACGCAGTCTGCTCTTTTCGCCAAGCAATTCGACGGCGTCGGCTATTTTTTTTTCTATTTCTTCTTTCTTTTTCTGTAAAATATTTTGTAGTGCCACAAAAAACCTTTATTTATCGTTTTTGATTAAGATCGTTTCATTTTTTGACGCTGGCTTTACAATGGCATCACTATGAACAACGCCGCCAATATTCAAGCATGGGTAACATCTGCTTCGGGGTCCTATAAGCGTTCCAGGATTAGTAACACAGTTGCATCCAAGCTGAGCATCGTCGCCAACAATGGCGCCGCATTTCTTAAGTCCTGTCTCGATATGAGAACCATTATCATCAATAATAACGAGTCTTTTATCAAGTTTAACATTAGCACACTTTGTTCCTGCGCCGAAATTTACGTTGTTGCCGAGGATGGAATCTCCGACATAAGCGAAGTGTGCTGCTTTGGCGCCATTTAAGAAAATAGAGTGTTTAACTTCTGTCGCATGACCAATAACACATCCATCTCCGACAACAACATTGCCGCGCAGATATGCTCCGTGGCGTATGGTACAACCTTTCCCTATTATGCATGGTCCTTCGATATAGGCGCCTGGCTCAACGACAGTGCCTTCTCCGATAACAATCATTGAAGGATTAACAAAATACGCTCCTGGGGCCTCATATTGAAAAGTAGGGTAGTGAAAAGAAGAGCAGAATTCTTTAAGCTTTTTTAAGGTTTCCCAGACAGGAGCTTCTAAATCAAACAGTTCTTTATGCTGAAACTCTGTGAGATCGAAATAATCTGATGTTTTGAATAAAGACATATAACCCCGCTACTTTTGGTTTTTATTGATAGAGTATACGAAAAAGCACAATTTGAAGAGAAGAAGAAAGTTTCCACAGGATTCACATATGAATTATCTTTATATATAAGTACTTCTATTCTTCTTCAGAGGGTGTGGATTTGTTTATATCTATGCCTTTTCATCTATGGAAAGTCTTTGTTGAGAACTTGTTTATCGACTGTTGAGAATATGGGTGTTATCTACAGAAAGGTGTAGTTGTGAAAAGTAATAACAACGTCATGAACAAGAAATCTTCTATGTTATGAACAGAAATTGATGATAACAGAAAAAACAACAAAAAGAAGTTTCCACAATTTTCGAAGAAGAATACATTTATATATATAAAGATATATTCTTCTTCAGAGAGTGTGGATCTGTTTATAAGTCGATGTTTTAGCTATAGAAAGGTCTGTTCATAGCGTTGTTTATATCTTGTTTATATAGTGGTTGTTTATGAACAGCACGAAGATATCGACAGAGATTTGTTATTGTTGTGAACGTTTTTTGTATGGGTTATCAACAAAAGATATTAGCCTTATCCTAGGCCATAACAAGAGAGAAAAAGATTCTGGGTGAGAGGATTCGAACCTCCGACCTCTTGCACCCCATGCAAGTGCGCTAGCCAAGCTGCGCTACACCCAGAAAGAAGAAGTTTTTTATAAACTGACGCTACACGCCACCAAAGCAAGATTAGTGCGTAACATCAGTTATACAGCGGAAATGCTTTCTATAGAAAAATCAGAGCGCTTTATCTCTTTAAGAGCAATTTTAGCGCACTGTTCTATGATTGTTTCAAGTGGGTCGTTAAGGTCTACATCTGCCGCCAATATGTCGACGGTGATGGAGGCGGAGAAATATGTGCCACCGCGTATACCTTTAACTTTAAAGTTAGCGAAGATGCCGTCTTTCTTTTTTGAGATTCCGTTGAAGCGTATGACATTATTGTGTTCTAGATCCATAGTTATTCATTCCTTGTGTTAAGTGATTTGATATTGTAGAATGATCTCTCGTTTATCGTCAAGCACGGTTTTTCAGCAAAAATAAAGAATTTATTAGATAAGGATTTGTTATGAAGGCATGTATTACATTATTACTTTCTTGTTGTTTCTTTTTTTCGACGGCGATGGCTTCTGATGGGGAGAAGGGATCGGCTTCGTTTCAAACGAGGAAGCAGATGTGTTCAGATCTCGATATTATACAGACTATATTGTCGAACCATTATGCTCCTGCGGAATGGAAAAAACAGCATATTGGGTGGGACCTTGAAAGAGAGGTTGAGAAGGCGAAAAGCTCTATATGGGATATGTCAGAGATCTCTGTAAAAGACTACCAGTTGATTTTACAAAATTTTTTCAAGACGATGAAAGACTATCACACTTCTGTTTTTTTCGTTTCTACTGAAATGGCATCCCTACCTTTTGAGGTTCATGGTGTTAATGATAAGATCTTTATAACAGGTATCGACCGTAAAAAACTACCAAAAGAAAGCTTTCCTTTTGAGATAGGCGATGAGCTTGTGCTTTTTGACGGCGTTCCTGCTTATGAGGTTGTTGTTGACCTGCAAAATCGATATTCTGGCGATAATAATAGTGAAACAGATAGAAGGTTTGCTGAAGGGTTTGTCACGACTCGCCTAGGGTTTTTCGGTCATGATGTCCCCCGTGGGCCTATTATAATAGATGTAAAGCCAAAGAATGATGAGAACACGTATTCTCATCAGCTTTCATGGGAGTATGTCCCCGAAAAAATCAATAACGACACGCCGCTTTTTAAGAGCGGAACAAAAGAGTTTTCTTTACGTGAAAGAGCAGAGGCTATTCTTGATAATAACGTAAAAGCACTAAAAAAGTTTTTTCCTGAAGAGAAAAAAATATCATCATGGTCTTTTGGAGCTCGAGAAAGCACCATCCCGGAGCTTGGAAATATTGTATGGAAGACAAAAGATGACGATTTGTTTAATGCATATATTTTCGAGTCTCCACAACAAAAAAGGGTGGGGTATATACGAATACCAACTTATATGCCCGACTGTTCTCGTTGTTTTCTTGATGAATATGTCGATGCTTTTGCTAAGATCATAGAAAAGTTTGATTCTGAAACAGACGCTCTTATAATAGACCAGATTAACAACCCTGGAGGGCTGGTAAGCTATGTTTATGTTTTGTCGTCGATGTTGACGAAGACGGCGCTGGAGACGCCAAAGCATAAGATGGCGATATCACAAGAGAATGTTTTTTTTGCTGCTATGCTCCTTCCAGAGCTTGAAAATATAAAATCAGATGACGATGCTAAAGCTGCTTTTGGAGACACGTTTTTAGGCTATCCTGTAAGCTATGAATTCGTACGTATTTTTATCGATTATTGTAGGTTTATTATAGAGCAATGGAATAAAGGTTCTCAAATAACAGAGCCTTATCATTTTTTAGGTATGGACTATATAAATCCTCATTATAAAGCGAACTATACGAAGCCTCTTATGGTAGTTGTTAATGAGCTTGATGTTTCAGGAGGGGACTTTTTTCCGGCGATATTGCAAGACAATCAACGTGCAACGATTTTTGGAACTAAGACCTCTGGTGCAGGAGGAATGATAAGCGTTTTTCAATATCCTAATATTTTCGGTGTTAGGGGGTTCTCTTATACAACGACCATTGCCGAGCGTGCCGATAAAAATCCTATAGAGAACCTTGGTGTAAAGCCAGACGTTGAATATAGCCTTACCGAAAACGATTTTCAACATGGCTACAAAGAGTATGCCAATGCTATTGTTTCGGCCGTGGAAACTATTTTTATTAACGACATTGAAGAAGATACGGTCTTAATTAACAACGATATCGAAGAAGAAAAAGAGATTGTTGCTGTTGATGATATTAACGATATTGATGATTTCGATGAAGAATTTGATGTTATAGAAGAGTATGACGGAGAAGAAGAATATGAAGTCAATGATGATACCGACGAATCAGATGGATCCGAGCTGGCAGAAAGTGTTGGCGAAGGAACTGAGTGAGCCGTATATTGCCGGGCTTGCCGCTTTTGTTGAGAAAGAACGTGCTTCAGGGGTTCCAATATACCCCACGAAAGAGTTTGTTTTTAATGCTTTTAAGCAGACGCCCTATGATGCTGTTAAAGTAGTAATTGTTGGGCAGGACCCATATCATGGGCCAGGACAAGCTCACGGGCTTTGTTTCAGCGTTAATAAAGGCGTTACAATTCCTCCGTCGCTTAAAAACATCTTTAAAGAGCTTATTGCTGACGTTGGCATATCACCGCCGTATCATGGTTCGCTACTTTCTTGGGCGCAACAAGGAATACTTTTGTTGAACACAACTCTTACTGTACGACAGGGGAGTCCTCAGTCACATCGCGGCAAAGGATGGGAGCGCTTTACAGACGCTGTTATCAATCTTCTTGGAGAGCGGCAGGAGCCAATTATCTTTGTGTTGTGGGGACGTTCTGCACAAGAGAAGAGGCCTCTCATTGGAAAACATCATACCATTTTAACGGCAGCGCATCCATCGCCGTTTTCGGTACAGGGCTTTCTTGGGTGCAGGCATTTTTCGAAGATAAACGAGATTCTTATAAGCTATGGCAAAGATCCTATAGACTGGGAAATAACGTGATAGTATTGTCACAAAAAGGTTAAAGTCTTACAATATAAGAAAAAGGCGGTGGCTATGAAGAAAGATGGTGACACTTTTTCTCCTAAAGAAGGGGAGTCTGTAGCCCTTGTGGCGGAGAAGCCAAAGGGGATAAAAAAAGCATTGTCAAGCTGTTTTGAAGAGGTTTCTGCGCTGCAAGAAAACGCCGCAAAAAAGATCGAAGATTTTATCACTGAAGAAGTAGATGATGTCGATTCTATGATGTCTGTGATGGACGAAGCCGATAAAACTTTCGATATGATGATGGATATCAGCGAGAGGCTTTCAGGAAGTTACGACACATTTATGAAGGGGCTTTAGAAAAAACAGTAAAACGAAAAAAAAGAGGCTGTAAAGCCTCTTTTTTTTAATAAAATAAGGAGAAAAGCGATGTTTTCGGGATCGATAGTAGCACTTGTAACGCCTTTTACAAAAGAAGGCGAGGTCGATTATGCAAAGATAAAAGAACTGGTGGAGTGGCATATTGCTGAAGGTACTAATGGTATCGTTCCATGTGGAACGACGGGAGAGTCGCCGACGCTTTCCGACGAAGAACAACGTAATGTAATAAAAACCGTTGTTGATGTTGTAAACGGCAGGGTTCCTGTTATTGCCGGGACTGGGTCATATGACACACGCCATGCTGTTGCCATGACGGAGTATGCGAAAGAATGTGGCGCTGACGCCGCCCTTGTTATTTCACCGTACTATAATAAACCTACACAACAGGGATGTATAGCCCATTTCTCCGAAGTGGCGAAGGTGGGGCTGCCTATTGTCCTTTACAACCATCAAGGTAGAACAGGAACGAAGCTTTTGCCGTCGACGATAGCGACGCTGAGCGCTCTTCCAGAGGTCGTTGCTGTTAAAGAGGCTTGTGGTGACGTAGGGATTGTCATGGATATTAAGAACGAAAGTGATATTACAATACTTTCTGGAGACGACAACCTTACGATACCATTCATTGCTGTAGGTGCTGTAGGGGTTATTTCCGTTATCGCCAACGTCATTCCCAAAGCATGGGCAAACATGGTTAAGGAATATTGTTCTGGTGATAAAGAAGAGGCATTACGCGAAGTATATCGTTATCGGCATCTGTGTAAGGCTGTAGTCGCCGAAAACAATCCTCAAGGGATAAAGTATGCAATGAAGCTTTGCTGCCTTTGTGACGACGCTGTGCGCCTCCCTCTTATTGAGTCGAGCGACAATGCCAAAGAGAATATCCGTGAGGCTCTTGAAAAGTCTGATGTGATATAAACCTAACAAAGTTATGGCATAAAAAAAGCACGCCTTTTTAGAGGCGTGCTTTTTTTTTGTTTTCTATTCTACGAACTCTAGAATATGACGCGAGCGCCGAGAAGGACTGCGTTGATTTTTTCATATTCAGTAGAAGTAGCGTCTGTGTATTTGTGGTTTCTTCCAGTGATATAGAACTGTGTGTTGATCTTATCAACAGACTGTACAAGAGCAAGACTATATGTCGTTGACTTGTCATCGTTGGAAGACATCTCAAAACCGTTGTAAGCGTCTACGCTTATAGCCGTAGAGCCAACTTCGAAGAAGTCTCTTATGAGACCAAGCTTTACATAGTAGTAGTAAAGGTTGTTTCTAGCAGCGTCTTCTAGCTGACGTGTTGCCCCTGCTACAGCAAGGTTTAAGCCTGTAGGGTTATGGATCGTAGCAGCAGAACCACTTATTTGATGGTGGCCGTCGACTTGTCGTGCGTTAGCATAAGCAACAGTAGCATCTATAGAGAAGTCTTTTACATCTCCGCTATACATCAATGCAGCATCCCAGTCGCCGCCATCGAGGACGGAAACAGCAGCATTAACATTGTAGTATGAAGGAGAGTCGTAACGAACTCGCATGTCACGGTCTAGGCCATCGAGACCCATAAAGACATCATAAACATGAAGAAGAGCACCACCTGTTGTTAATGCCCCATCGCTCTTATCTCGCAGAATAAGTCCGCCAGCGATGCTGTCAACAGCTGAACATGCAGCGACCCAAGTTTCTGAGAAGTCATTCTCAGTAGAGCCGTCAGATGCTGTGCTTCCGAAGCCTACAAAAGCTGTTCCGAATTTTTCACTTTCGAAGAAGACTTCTATAAATCTACGGGTTAGGTAATCATTACCAGCAAGAGCAGACTGACTTTGTGCTATATCACCAGTAGAGTTCACTTCATATTGCAATTCTACGGTAGCGCCGACTGTTAGGTCGTCGTTATAGCTTTTTGTGGCATCTACACGAAGACGTGTAGCGGCATTGTCGTTGTCGACGATGAAAACTTCTTGGTGGTCGGTGCCTGAAGGACAATTGTCATCGATGACTAAAACGCCCATGTTGACAGAACCGGAAACGGTTACATCAAAAGGAGTTTCTTCACCGGTGTCGCCTTTCATCATAGAGATTTCAGCAGCGAGGTCTTCAACTTTCTTTTCTAATTTATCTAAAGGCTCTGCTTTTACTGTGCCAAAGGCAACAAGTAAGGTTCCACAGAACAAGGAACAGAATAATGTACGTAAGCGCATAAAACCTCCTAAGGTTATAGCTGGGTTAAATAATTTTTATAGTATGGTGAAAATTTATTTTTTACAACAAAAAAAACGGCGTTTAAAGAATATCTTCGATTTGTTTAAGAATATCTCTAATCTCTTCTTTATGTGCTTTAGATAAAGAGCGCTTATTTTTATGTATCATAGTATGTATGGCGCTTAACGTTTTTATTGTCTGGTCGCCGGTATTTGATTTACGCTTGTCACTGCTTGACAGAGGAAATTTTTCTCTGATATGGCTGATAAGCTCCATCTTTGTTTCGCCGTCGTAATTTTTTACGATCTTCTTTTTGTCTTTGAAGTTTCCAGACCTGCTTGCTAGGGTATATATCGCTTGGCGAGGCATAGCTTCAAGCTGTTGGTGTAGATTTTTTGGTATCTCTTGATGAAATTCATAGTATTGCAAGAAATTGTACGGCGTCTGTCTGTTGCCATATGTTGCGGTAAGCCACGCCGTAAAAGCTCCATCACGGTATCTTTTTAAGATCTCTTGTGCTTTTTTGATGCGTTCGCCGTGCAGTATTGCCGCCTGGTTGTTGATGGCTTTGACTTCTGATGTCAGAGAAAGCAGCAAAGAAAGGTCACCAGTAAGGTTTAGCTTGTCGTCTTCAGGGGAATATTTCTCTAGAATCTCTTCGATGTATCTGCGCTCTTCGACGCCGAGTTCGTTTACATTGAAAGCTTTAGAGAAGACCGCAAGGCTTCCTGCGCCAGAGCGGTCGGGAATCGCTGCAGCTTTAGTGTCTTTCTTTTCTGATTGTAGACGTCTACGAAGAAGTAAATTTATCTTGCTCATAACATACCCCATAGGTTGTTCTTGCATGGTAATGCCTGGTTTATATAAAAAAATTATACCGCATTGTTTTCGATCGCGGCATTAAAAAGCAATAGATAAGCTTTACATTTTTTAGATATTATCCAAGGCGTTCTATATGCAGTACAATTTCTTCGGTGAGGTTTTTGTAGTCGTCAGAGGCACGGCTTTTTGGTGCCGTCTCGAAGAGAGGCTTTCCGAAGATCGACGCTTCGGAGACAGCGATGTCGCGGCGTATCTTCGTGTTGAAAATCTTCCCTGGGAAGGCGTTTTCTATAACTTCTAAGAAGTCTTGGTTGCTTTTTCCTCGGTGGTTCCAAAATGAGAGGGCGACGCCAGCGATTTTAAGAGGGTGTCGTTCAGCGATGCTATTGGTGAACGAGGCTAGGCGTTCGAGACCTTTGATGCTATAGAATTCTGGTGTTGCGCAGATGAGGGAATAGTCGGCGGCGATGAGGGCAGACTCTGTAAGCCAGCATAGCGATGGTGGGGTGTCGATGATAATGTAGTCATAGTTTAGGTCTTTGATGATATCATAAAGGCGTTCGTGGGAATATCTGTCGGCGGCAAGGGCGTCGGTCACTTCTACGCGCTCGAGCCACGTATCGCCAGGGATGAGGTCGAGGTTGTTGATACATGTTTTTTGTATGACGTCCTTGATAGAAGATTGACCCTGTAAAACAGGGACCATGCTTTCCTGCTCGTCGGGGTTGAATCCCAAGCCCGTCGTCATATTGGCCTGTGCGTCGAAGTCTATTAGGAGGACGGAGCTATTATGAAATCGTGATAGCGCTGCTCCGACATGTAATGCTGTCGATGTTTTTGCAGTGCCGCCTTTGAAGCTTGTAACAGCGATTGTTTTCATAATATCTTCCTCTTTTTTTATTTTTCTTCGTAATGGGAGGTTAATGTTCGTTCATCTTTTTCTTTAGAGATGTTTTCAATGAAGTCACAGAGAGGCACTTCGCCGACTACGATATTGTTACGCGTCCTTAGAGCAATAGTTGTATTTTCGACTTCTTTGTCGCCGATGGTCATTATGTAGTTTATCTGCTCGAGCTGTGCCTGGCGGATTTTTTTGCTGACGGAGTCGTGAGAGTCGTCGACATCACAGATGAAGCCAGCAGCCTGTATTGCATCGGCACATTCTTTAGCATATGGGACGTGTCTATCGGCGACGGCGACGATACGTACATGGTGAGGAGAAAGCCATAATGGGAACCTTCCTGCGAAATGTTCTATAATGACACCGAAAAAGCGCTCTATAGAGCCGAAGAGTGCGCGATGTATAAGGACAGGACGTTTTCTGCTGCCGTCGGAAGCTGTAAAAGTAAGGTCGAATTTTTCTGGCAAAGACATGTCGACCTGTATAGTTCCGCATTGCCAGCGGCGTCCGATGGCGTCGCTAATATGAAGGTCGATCTTGGGGCCGTAAAAGGCACCGTCGCCTTCGTTGACCTGGTATTCTTTGCCGCACTTTTCTATAGCATTGTAGAGGCCTTGTGTAGAGAGCTCCCACTCTTCATCGGTGCCGATGGTGTTTTTTTCAGGGCGCGTTGAAAGCTCTAAGGAATACGACAGGCCGAAGGCGGTGTAAATCTTATCGGCGAGGTCGAGGATATTGAGAATCTCATCTTCGAGGTCTTTGTATTCTAAGAAAACATGGGCGTCATCTTGGTGGAAGCTACGGACGCGTAGGAGTCCGGAGATAGCTCCTGATGCTTCGTTTCTATGGACGTTGCCGAACTCTGCGATTCTTAGAGGAAATTCGCGGTAGCTATGTAAAGCAGCTTTATAATAGAGCATGCATCCCGGACAGTTCATAGGTTTTATGGCGAAGTCGCGTTTTTCGATAGAGGTGGTGTACATATTTTCTTTGTAGTGGAACCAATGTCCTGATGTTTCCCACAGTTCTTTTGTCATAAGGATGGGCGTTTTAATTTCGACATACCCTGATTTATCGTGAAGTTCACGCATAAAGCCTATGAGTTTATCCCAGACGCGCAGTCCTTTTGGGTGTATTATCGGCATTCCTGGTGCTTCTTCGTGTAGTGAGAAGAGCCCGAGTTTAGGCCCCAAGACTTTATGGTCACGTTTTTTTGCCTCTTCGAGCATGGTGATGTATGCTTTTAGAGCTTTTTTGTCGGGGAAGGTGATGCCATAGATCCTTGTAAGCATTTCATTGTCGGAATCGCCATGCCAATATGCTCCTGATGT